>DASQTR010000409.1:0-15689 GCA_035641795.1 Ilumatobacter sp. | reverse complement strand
CTCGGCAAGCCGCGCCGATCCGCAGCTCGAGATCGCCGTGGCGCACAAGCCGGTGGTGCTCGTCAATGCTCTCGGCCCGCCTCCGGCACACATGATCGAGCGCGTCAAGTCGGAAGGTCGCGCCGTCGGCGCGTTGGCGGGCGCAGCTCAACATGCCCAACGGCACGTCAACGCCGGCGTCGACGTGATCATCGCCCAGGGCAGCGAGGCCGGCGGGCACACCGGGGAGATCGGCACGATGGTGTTGATTCCGGAGATCGTGGACGCCGTCGGCGACATCCCGGTGCTCGGTGCCGGTGGCATCGGAGGCGGCCGGCAGATGGCGGCGGCGATGGCGCTCGGCGCGCAGGGCGTGTGGTGCGGATCGGTGTGGCTCACGACCGAGGAAGCGGAGACGCATCCGGTGGTGAAGGACAAATTCCTCCACGCCCGATCGTCCGACACGATCCGCTCGCGGTCGCGAACGGGCAAGCCGGCACGGCAGCTCAAGTCGGCATGGACCGACGAATGGGAACGCCCCGACGCGCCGCCAACGCTCGGCATGCCGCTCCAGCCGATCCTGGTCGACGACGCGATCCGCCGCATCGACCGCGCCGCCCACCACGCGGGCTCAGGCGCGGAGCAGCTCGCCAACTACTACGTCGGCCAGATCGTGGGCGCGATGAACGAATCGAAGCCGGCCAGCCGAGTCGTCTACGAGATGATCGAGCAGTTCATCGAAGCGGTCGAACGCCTCGATCGGATGATGAACGACTGAGCCGCGGCACCACATCGTCGGCCCATCCGATCTGATTATTCGATAACACCGAGCTGACTATCGCTGATTCTTATGCGCTGGGCTTGCACGTGCTTGTCGAACACATGTACGATGCGACGCATGGCTCGCTGGGCGGATGAATTCGAGCACGAAGAACAGCTCGCCGAGATCGCCGGCATTCTCAACGCGCAGCACGCCCGGCTGGTTGCTGTCGCGGCACGTGCGTTGCGCGATGGCGGCTGGTTCGGCGAAGGGATCCACTCCTTCCAACACTGGTTGACGATCCATCTCGGCGTGTGCCCCGGGCAGGCGAAGAAAATCGCCACCATCGCCGCACGCCTCGACGACTTCCCGTTGCTCATCGCCGCGTTCGGCCGAGGCGAGCTCTCGCTCGATCAGGTCTACGTCGTGGCCGCCAAAGCGCCGGCATGGGCGGACGCGATGATGACCATGTTCGCGTCGGTGGCCACGGTGCGCCAGTTGCAGCGCACGATTCGAGCCGAGAACTTCGACGGCGATCCCGATCAGCCGCAACCGGCACCCACCTCGCCAGCGCCCGATGGGCTCGGGCTGTCGTGGGATGAGCACAGCCGGCTTCATCTGCCCGGCTCGTTGGACGCCGACGACGGCGCGGTTGTGCAGGGCGCTTTGGACGACGCCCGCGATGCCTTGTTCCAAGCCGGCCACACCGACGCCTCCTACGGCGACGCGTTGGTCGAGATCGCCCGCCGCTCGCTCGAGTCAGTGGCGGTCGACCGTCGCGAGCGGTTCTGCTCGCACGTCCACGTTCACACCGACACCGGCGCCACCCAGCTCACCAACGGCGTCGCCCTGACACCGTCGCTGCGCGACTACCTGCTGTGCGACTCGAAGCTGCATCCGGTGTGGGAACGTGACAACGTCCCATTCGGCGCTGGCCGGACCCAACGCAGCGTGCCGGACCGGCTGCGGCGCCTGATCGAGCACCGTGATCAAGGCTGCCGGGTCCCCGAGTGCCCGATGCGGTTCGTACACATCCATCACATCAAGCACTGGTCTGATGGCGGCGAAACCGAGAGTCACAACCTGCTCAGCCTCTGCCGCCGCCACCACAAGCTGCACCACCTCGGACAGCTCGGCATCACGGGTAACGCCGACATCCCGGGCGACGTCGAGTTCGCCGACGCGGGCGGTCGCCCGCTCGCCAACCGCGCCAGGCCAAGACCACCGACCGATCCGCCACCCCAACCCGACGTCCGTTACCAACATCCCACCGGAGAGCGACTCAATCCCATGTGGACCGGACTCGGCTGGGCGCATCCCGAAGCACTCGCCAGACGCCGCCAACGGGCCAACGATCATTGCGACTGGCGGACGCAACCCCGCGAAGTAGCAACGCGAACGCGCCCCCCACTCGCGAGCTGACACCGCACGCCGGGCGCGGCACCTCGGCCACCGACAATCCGGCCACCACGACCAAGCATCGTGCTAGCCATGAACGAATCTGAAGTGTCGTGGTCGGGAGGTCGTGTGAACAGAGCTCTGCTCAGTGCCGAGAAGTACCAGCAGCTGTTCGGTTCGCCTCCTGAGGTTGGGGCCGGGCCGGATCCTGAGCTGATGTCGATTCTGCGTGACCTGATCTTCGGCGAGGTGTTCCAGATCGGCGCCCTCGACGATCGCACCCGGGAGCTGATCACCGTCGTGCTGTTGGTCACGAATCAGACCATGCCGCAGCTGCGGTCGCACACGGCAGCGGCTCTCAATGTGGGTGCGTCCCCAGTCCAGATCCGCGAGGCCGTCTATCAGTGCGCGCCGTTTCTCGGCTTTCCCAAGATCCTCAACGGCATCGCGATCGTCAACGAAGTGTTCACCGAACGCGGCATCGAACTGCCACTACCTGCTCAGGCGACGGTCACCGAAGACGAGCGCTTCGAACGTGGTCGGGCGATTCAGCACCCGCTGTACGGCGACGAGATCCGCGACAACCTCGCCGGGCTGCCCGAGGATCTGCGCGGCGTGGTGCCGCGCCTCCTCACCGAGTTCTGCTTCGGTGACTTCTACACACGGTCCGGTCTCGATCTCGCGCTGCGCGAGTTGTTGGTGTTGTGCACGTTGGCGGCGCTCGGCGGCGCAGACGTGCAGGTCCGCGCCCACGCTGCCGGAAATCTCAACGCCGGCAACACGGTCGAGGTCCAGGTCGCGGCGATGATCCATTGCCTTCCGTACATCGGTTTCCCACGAACGCTCAACGCGATCCGCGCCATCAATCAGGTCATGTCCGCCGATTAGGCCGACCTCGACATGACGCGGCGCTCGTGATCAGGCAGTCTGAGCGGATGGGCCCGCGCCGCCACCGGGCGGCTCCTCTTGGTCCCGGTCCGCTCGGGGCGGGCCTCGTACTGCTCGGTGTCCTCTACGCGTGCGGGTCTCCATCGAGCACGTCGTCTGACGCTCCGTCGGTCGCTGGCACCATCCCACCGCCGACAGCAATACCGGCGACACCACTACCGACCACGACTCCGCAGCCCGCGCCAACCGACGCCCCTCCGGCCACGACCCTGCTCGTGATGCCGACGCGCAACGACGCGATCGTCGCTTCCGTCGAGCCGATGCATGTGACCGAGCCGTGCCCCGACTCACCCGGCGGTCCCAATGGCGCGCCAGCAATGCAGACCGAGCTCGCGCGCCTCGAGCCGATGCTGGGCGTGGTGCTTGCCTACGGCGGGCAACACCCTGAAGAGTTCGGGAGCTACGGACTGACCTGGCAGGGCGTGAACGATGCATCCGTGTTCATCTCGTTCACCACAAACCTCGACCAACACCGCAACGCGCTGAGCAGCCTCGTGGCTCATCCCGACGAGCTCATCGTTTGTCAGGTCGCCGTGTCCGCCGACGTGGCCCGTGCGCTAGTCGCCAAGCTCACCGATGAGTTGCACGGTCGCTTCGAATCGGTGGGCATCGGAACGGGTGGCGTCGAAGTCGTGCTGAAGCCGGGAGAGCAAGCTCTCGCGAACGAACTACTAGCGCAATACGGTGATGCGGTCAGCGTGAGTGTCGGTGCCGACGCACCTGCGAGCACCGTCACCCCCATTTGACGACTGACAACGTCGTCGATCCGCTCAGAGCTGCCGCTCGAATCGAGTCGACGAAGTCGGAGGTAGCGTCCGTCATCTAGTCGAGTCCGAGTCGCCCAGCGATCGCGTTCGGATGCGTTATTCGACTCCCGTAGCGTCGAGCAGACGTCCGGCGTCGTCGTAGACGGCGACCGCCACCATCGGGCCGGCGCGGATCTCGTCGACCCGCTTGGCGGTCTGCTTGTCGAGCGCCAGCAGCACGTAGCCGTCCTCCGTCGTGCCCGCCACAGTGAGCCCCGACGATTCACCGCCGACGGTCGTGGCATCGACCGCGAGCTCGCCCCAGTGCAACCGGAACCGCAACCACATCGGATCCGACCCGGCGGGTAGGCGATCGAGCGGGTACGCCACGGTCGCCTCGTCGACCCACAAGGCCTCGGCGACGGAGATGTCGGGTGGCTGGCTGGCGGTCGAGGTGCCGATCGTCATGACATGGCTCGTCGAGTCGTACGAGAACGTCGTGACCACGCCGTTGCCGTCCGGCACCGTGAAGGGGATGTTGGCGCCGTCGGGCACGCCGTTCTGGCCGTAGTTCACGGTCCAGCTGCGGTTGAGTGCGACTTTGGCCTCGTAGAGCCCTGCCGGTATCTGTGTGGTCGACAGCGTGAACACTCCGTCGTCGTCGGGATCCTGCAGCCATGAACGCATGCACGCCGGGTCCCAGTCGCCGCTACACCCCATCTCGCTCTGGAAGGAACCCGGCGCGACGACGATGTCGCCCTGGGCCGTCGAGGTGACCCAATGTGTGCGGTGGTCGTAGAAGAACGTCACCGCCGAGCCGTCGGTCGTCATGTCGATGTTGGCGCCGTCACGCACTGCTCCCGCGCCGTAGTTCTCGTCCCACGTCCGGTTGAGCGCGACCTTGTACGAGTAGGGGCCGGCGGGCAGCGTGTACGTGCCCTTCCAGATCTTGTCGTTGGCGTCGATTGAGAGCTGCGCCTGGTCGCACCACGGGGCCCAGTCCTCCGGGTCACCGTTGCTGGTGAGGCAACCCATGTCGCTGTTGAGCGTCCCTGCGACCGCCACTGCGTTCGGTTGCACGACATCGCCCACTCCCCCGCCCGGCGGAGGCGGCGGTGGCGTCCCCACCGTCCCCCAGCTCACGGCGGCGGACAGGTGGCCGGCGTTGTCCATCGCGATCGCCCGGTACTCGATCAGCGTTCCGCTGGGATACGCCGACACGTCGTGGAACACGCGGTACGTCGGGTTGTCATCGGTGCCGAGCAACTGCCACTCGGTGCTGCCCACCGGCCGATAGGCGAACGTCACCTGCGTGAACTGGTTGACGGGCACGCCGGCCTCGATTTCGGCTCGCCCGCTGAGGACAGACCCGTCGTCCGGTGAGGCGAGCGTTATCGCCGGCGCCGCCTGGCTGCGCTTGATCGGCCGGTCGGCTCGGTAGACGCGCACGGTGAGCGACGGCACAGTCACTGTCACCTGTCCCTCCGCTCCAACGGTCAGGTTGTCGCCACCGCCGTGGATCGACCGAAACTTGCCGTTCTTCGTGTATGTCGCGAATGTCGCGGTCTTCGCCACGTCACTGTTGTTGGCGACGACGAGGTATTCGATCTGCTCCTGGGCGTCGACCCGAGTGACGGCGAAGATGCCCGCCGAGTCGCTGGCGAAGCGCGGGATCTGCGCGCCGTCCTGCAACGCGCGGTGCGAGGACCGCAGACGCGACAGTTGGGCGATGCTGCGGAACACCTCGCCGTTGGTCCCGTAGCGGTCGCGGCTGCCGGTCGGCGCGGTGCCCAACATCGGATCGTCGTTGTAGGACGGAACCTGGCTGGCGAACATGTCCTGGCGGGCGTCCTTGTCGCCTCCGTCGCCGATGAACCCCTGTTCGTCGCCGTAGTAGATCACCGGCTGTCCGCGCAGCGTGAACATCAACGCGTTGGCGAAGTTGACCCTGGGCAACGAGCCGTTGACGAAGCGGCCGATGCGCCCCATGTCGTGGTTACCGAGGAACGTGGGCACGTTGTACGCGTTCGAGTCGGCGTCGGTGTAGTAGTCGTCCCCGGCGAACATGTTGGCGAGCACCGTCGATTCCTTGCCGTTCGTGAACGCCACCGCCGCCTGCTGGAAGCCGAAGTCGAGTGTCGACGGCAGCGTTCCGGCCGTGGAGTAGATGCTCTGGAACGCGGGATTGGCGTCGAACACCTCGCCGAACATGAAGAAGTCGTCGGTGCCGACCGAGGCCGCGTGTTCGAGCATCGACGGCGAGAACAGCTGCCAGAACTCCAGGTTGACGTGCTTGGCGGTGTCGATCCGGAAGCCGTCGATGCCGAGGTCGATCCAGGCCTTGTAGATCTCCTCCATGCCCTGCTCGACCTCGGGGCGCTCCGTGAACAGGTCGTCGAGCCCGATGAAGTCGCCGTACTCCGCCGACTCACCCGCAAAGGTCGAGTCGCCACGGTTGTGGTAGTAGATCGGGTTGTTCAACCATGCAGGTGTCTTGGCGGTGGCATCTGCTGCGCTGTTGAACACCGGCGTGTACGGGAAGCTCGTCGCGGGGTCCATCGGTGGGAACGTCTCGTTGACGAAGTCGCGATCGTCGAACGGGGTGCCGGTCGCGGTCTTGTAGGGCTCGGTCGCCTTCGAGATGTACGAGTACTGACCTTCGGCATAGTCGATCACGTCGGCGGTGTGGTTGGTGATGATGTCGAAGAACACCTTCATGCCCATCGCGTGGGCGTCGCCGATGAGCGCCTCGAGTTCGGCGTTCGTGCCCATGTGCGGATCGATGCGCGTGAAGTCGGTGATCCAGTAGCCGTGGTAGCCGGCGCTCTCCTGGCCGGGCGCACCCTGCACGGGCTTGTTGGCGAATGACGGCGTCAACCAGATCGCGGTCGTGCCGAGCGCCTTGATGTAGTCGAGCCTGTCGCGCAGGCCGGCCAGGTCGCCGCCGTGGTAGAACCCCTTGTCGGTCGGGTCGTAGCCCGTGCTCAGCCGATCGCCGGTGTAGCCACCGAGGTCGTTGCTCGTGTCGCCGTTCGCGAAGCGATCGGTCATCACGAAGTAGAACTGCTCACGCGTCAGGCGGTTCCGCAAGGAGTCGCCGGCGAGCGAATGGTCGGCGGCCGTGACCGTTGCATCGAGATCGGTCGGCGAGACGCTGATCACGTGGGTGTCGTCGTCGTACTCGAACAAGAGCGTCGCCGGTCCGACGACGGCAACGGGGATGTTGGGACCGTTGGGGAGCCCACCCGCCCCGTAGTTCTCGTCCCACACGCCGCCGATCGTCACCTTGAACTGATAAGCGCCGGCAGGCAGGTCGAACGTCGCCGAATACATGCCGTCGCCGTCGTCCGCGAGCCGGGACGCGGCACAATCGGGTTGCCAGTCACCCGAGCAG
Organism: Ilumatobacter sp.; assembly: GCA_035641795.1. GTDB lineage: Bacteria > Actinomycetota > Acidimicrobiia > Acidimicrobiales > Ilumatobacteraceae > Ilumatobacter. The sequence continues at coordinate 8,464 of DASQTR010000409.1, read as the reverse complement.
CCGAGCTCGCTCTGCAAGTCGCCGGCCAGTGTGACCACGAGGTCCGGTCGCCCCGCGGCCACCGGCGCTGTGCTCACCACGAGCGCAGTCGCCGACAAGGCGAGCGCGACTGCGAGGACGAGCGAACGGTTCCTGGACATGTGGACCTCCGGTTGCGTGTGCCCCGCGGGCGACAATGTATCCCGATCGTGCGAGCTCATGCCGAGCCGCACACGGCGGGGAGCCGATCGAGGCAGTCGTTCGCCTGCACGAATCGCCGCATCTCGAGATGGCTCAAGAGACGCGGTTGTAGCAGAAATCGACGACGGTGTGTCCGGCCTCGATGCCCTTGCCTTCATAGCGCGTCAGTGGGCGCGTCACCGGTCTCTCGACCGGGCCACCACGCAGCAGGGGATGGGTGTCGCACACGTCGCGTATCTGCTCGGCGTAGTCGTCGTTGTCGGTTGCGACGTGCAACCAGCCACCCGCCCGCAGCAACGCCACCAGTCGCGCCACCACGTCCTCGCGAACGAGCCGCCGGTGATGGTGGCGCGCCTTCGGCCAGGGGTCGGGGAAGAAGATCCGCACGCCGGTCAACGACTCCGGCGCGAGGCGCTCGAGGAACTCCAGCGCGTCGCCGTGGACGAGTCGCACGTTGCTGAGTTCGCGCTCCTCGATCCCTGCCAATGCATGTGCGATGCCCGGCGTGTGCACGTCGACACCGATCAGGTCCAGCTCCGGTTGCGCGACCGCCATCGCGACCAGCGTGTCACCGACGCCGAAGCCGATGTCGAGCACGACGTCCGCATGGCGTCGGAACACTGCGCCGAGATCGAGCGGTGGACCCTTCTCGTCGAGGACGAACCGCGGTGCGAGCCGCGCGAACAGTTCGGCGCGACCCGGCGACAGCGAGCGCCGCCGCGGCTTGAAGGTCCGCACGGGCGGGCGCTCGCTCATGTCAGCCGTAGCCGCCGGGCTGCGTGCTCTGGAACTTGTCCATCAGATGGCGCCCGGCTGTCACCGGCGGGTGGCGAGCGGGCTCGCCGTCGGCGCGACACGTCGGAATGCATTCGATCAGCGCGTCCCAGTTGGCGTTGTGGAAGAACGCCATCGAATAGCGCTCGCAGTCACGCCCGGCGTCGCGTGGCGGCACGACGACGCGGTGGAGCGTGCTCCGCCAACGGTCGTTCGTCCACCGCTGGAGTGCGTCGCCCACGTTCACGACGAACGCGCCGGGCACTGCGGGCACGTCGTGCCACTCGTTGTCGGCACCGCGCAACTGCAGTCCGCCCGGCGCGTCGTCCTGACGCAGCAGCGTCAACGTGCCGTAGTCGGTGTGGGCTCCAGCACGAAGCTGTCCTGGCTCAACGTGCTGCCCTGCGAGGTCGGGATAATGGAGAGCCCGCAATGCCGACGTGTGGCGATCGATGAACGGCTCGAACCATCCGGCGTCGAGGCCGAGGCCGACCGCCATCGCCGACATCACCCGCGACACGAGACCGGCCATCGCCTCGTAATAGGCACGGAAGCTCGGCTCCATCGTCGCCGGCCGCGCCGGCCACCGGTTGGGCGAGTACACGAACGCCGCCGCCGGATCGCGCAGGCCTGGTGGCGGCGGCTCGAACGGCCCGACCGAGAACGTCTCCTTCAGGTCTGGTGGCGTGGTGTCGCCGAGGCTCGCCGCCAAGCGCTCGATCTTGAACGGTCCGTATCCGTACGCGTCGCCCGGTGGGATCGCCACCGCCAGCTTCTCCTCGATCGGCAACGCGAAGAAATCGTGTGCCGCCTCCCACGCCGCCTGCGCCACGGCCGGCTCTATGCCGTGTCCGATGATCTGGAAGAAGCCGACGTCGCGGCAGGCGTCGTCGATGCGACGGGCTACGACGTCCGTGTTGTCGGTCAGATCGACGGTCGGGACCGCCATCGTCACTCCGAGTATTCGTGCTCCGTCGCCGGGTACACACCCGACTCGACGTCCTCGCGAAACGCCTTGGCGGCATCGAGCAGGGTGTCGCCGATGCGCGCGTACTGCTTGACGAACTTGGGGATGCGGCCCCGGGTGAAGCCTGCCCAGTCGCTCCACACCAGCAGTTGACCATCGCAATGCGGCCCGGCGCCGACCGAGATCGTGGGGATCTCGAGCTCCTTGGTGACCCGCTCGGCGGCGGAGGACGGGACCATCTCGAGCACGACCGCGAAGGCACCGGCGTCGGCGACCGCGTGGGCGTCGCACAGCAACTGGTGCACGGCATCGCCACGACCCTGGATGATGTGGCCGCCGAGGCCGTGCTCGCTCTGGGGTGTGAACCCGATGTGCGCCATGACCGGGATGCCGGCGCGCACGATGCGCTTGATCTGTTTTGCGCTGCGCTCGCCGCCCTCGCATTTGACGGCGTGGCACCCGGTCTCCTTCATGAACCGGATCGCCGTGTTGAGCGCCTCGTCGGGACCGTTCTCGTACGAGCCGAACGGCATGTCGGCGATCACGAGCGCCCGGCTGACCGCGTGGACGACAGCGCGCGTGAGCGGGATCAGCTCGTCGACAGTCACCGGGATCGTGGTGTCGTACCCGAACACGGTGTTGCCGGCAGAGTCGCCAACGAGGAGGAAGTCGATGCCGGCCTCGTCGAAGATCGCCGCCGACAGGCAGTCATAGCTCGTGAGACCCGTGATCTTGATGCCGTGCTCTTTGGCACGCTGGAAGTGCCGCGTGCGCACCCGCTTCAGCGCCGGGTCGCTGGGTGCACTCCCGTACGGTCGCTGCTCGTCGGTCACCCCCGGAACCGTAGCTTTGGGCGGCATGTTCGACCCCACCCGGCCCGGCCCGTTCTACGAGGACTTCGTCGTCGGCGCCACGCTGCCGGCCTTGCCGTCGATCACGCTGACCGACGCCGACAACGCGATCTACCGGGCGGTCACCGGAGACCAGCATGCGCTGGCCGCCGATGCAACGTTGTACCGCTGGGTCTCCGGCGGCACGGGGCGGTTGGCCAACCCCGGCGTCGTGATGCAATACTCGATCGGCCAGACGACGATGGCCACGCGGCAAGCGATCGCCAATCTCTACTACCGATCGGTGCGCGTGCTGCGGCCGGTCGAGCTGGGCGAGACGTTGTCGACCACGACCGCGGTGCTCGGTCTGAAGGACTCGGCGCCGAAGGGCGACCAGCATCGCGGCAAGGTCTGGCTCGGCATCACCACCAGCGGCGACGGCGGCCCGGTCATCGAGTACGAGCGGTGCGCGCTGGTGCGGGCACGCGGCACGGAACAACCCGGACACGACGACGAGATCCCTGGTCCGTCCGACCCGACGCCGTTGGCCGACCTGGCCGCCGACGTGCCGGGCTGGGACCTGTCAGGGCTCACCGCGACCGAGTGGGTCGAGGGCGACGAGCGCGTCGATCCGCTACGCGATCACGTCGACCTCGCCGCCCCGCTGGCGCGACTGACCTTCAACCAGGCAGCCGTCCACCGCGACGCGACCACGACCGCCGACGGCCAGCGGCTGGTGTACGGCGGCCATGTGCAGGGCCTTGCGCAGGCGTCGCTGACGCGCATGCTGCCCGGTCTCGTCACGTTCCAGGCGTGGGACGGTTGCGACCACGCCGGCCCCGCTCACGAGGGCGATCTGATCGAATTCCGCCACCGGCTGGTGGAGACGACACCGGCCGGATCGGGGCGTTTGATGCGCTTGGCGACGACTGGCACCAAGATCGCCGGCGAGGGCGCGGCGACCGACATCCTGCGATGGACACCGATCGTCTGGGCTCGCTGAGCAGTCAGGTCGCGGACACCATGACCGATACGGCAGCGCCCGCCGCCAGCGCCGCGCACAGCGGTGCGTAGACACGCCGGTCCGCTTTAGCGAACCGAGGCGAGTTGCTCCCGCGCACCAGACGATCCGTTCGTCCGGCGAAGCCGAACGCGGCGCGGCCGGCGAGCGCGGTGGCGACGCCGGCGACACCGACCCGACGGAGCGGGGCCGGCAGAGGCACCACATCGGCCACAAGTCCGGCAGCGAGCCCGAGCAGCCCCGCCACCGCCAACGATGCGCCGCGACCGGGAACCGAGTCGCTGCCGACGACGGTGTCGGCGAGCGCCGCCCGGTCACGGAACGGGAACGACGCGCCGAGCCCCCACGCGACGTGCAGTGCGCCGATCCCGGCCAGCACGAGTGCCGTCGCCATCGATGTCCCCTGCGCGACCGAAGATGTCATCGAACGATCATGGCGCCAGCGCCGCCCGAAGGAACTCACGCAGCTCATCGCGGAGATGTCGCAGGCCGATCGCAGTCGGGTGCCAGCCGACGGCGCGTAGCGCTTCGGGCTCGGTGGCAAGACCGGTGACGGTTGCGTACGCGAGCGAGACGATCAGCCGCGGATTACCACGCCGCAACCGATTCTTGTCCATCTCGAGCGATATGTAGTCGACACAGCGATCGATCAGAGGCTGCAGGCGAGCCCGCAGGCGGTCGGCCTGTGCCTCCGGCAGCCGGCTCATCTCGCGCACGAGACCGAGCAATGCGGGGCGCCGCACAGCGGGGCGGAACACGGCCCGCACGACGGCGTCGACGCGGTCGAGCGGATCTTCCGACGACGACCGCACGGCGGCGTCGATCAGCACCACCAGCTCGGCAGCCACCGTCTCGAGCACGGCGTCGACGAGCTCGTCCTTCGACGGGAACCAGTAGAGGACGGTCTGCTTGCGCACGCCGACTTCGCGGGCGATCTCGTCGAGTGAGACGGCATCTACCCCGCGTGTGCCGAACAAGTCCAGTGCTGCGTCGAGGATGCGTTGGCGGGTGGGAAGTTCGATCGACATGTGGCGCTCTTCTCTACCAAGTGGTAGACAGTTTGCATTGTGATCGCAGAATCGCTCGGTGGCAAGCGGATCGCCATCACCGGGGCAACCGGATTCGTCGGCACGGCGCTCGTCGAACGCTTGCTGCGCTCCGTCCCCGGCTGCGAGCTGATCCTGCTCGTGCGCCACGGCAAGCGCACTCCGGCGGCCACTCGCACGCAGAAGGAGCTGCTCAAGAACGACGCCTTCGACCGGTTGCGAGCGCTCCACGCCGCCGACCCCGACGGCGAATCGTTCCAAGCGATGACCGACCGGCGGATCACCACGGTCGCCGGCGACGTCGGCACCGACGGGCTCGGCCTCGACGACGCCGACCGGGCGGTGTGGGCGACCGCCGACGTCGTGATCCACTCCGCCGCCACGGTGTCGTTCGATTCGCCGCTGACGTCCGCCATCGAGATCAACCTGCTGGGCCCGACACGCATCGCCCAGCTCTGCCACGAGCTCGGGATCGCCCCGCACCTCGTGGCCGTGTCGACGTGTTACGTCGCCGGCAACCGGCGCGGGTCGGCGCCCGAGCAGCTCGTCAGCGAGGGACCGTTCGACATCGGCCTCGACTGGCGCGCCGAGGTCGCCGCCTCCCGGCGGCTGAAGAGCGACGCCGAAGCGGCCAGCCGCACGCCAGAGCAACTCGCCGCGTTGCGCAAGGAGGCGCGCGGCGAACTGGGTGCCGCCGGCGCCCCGGCGCTGGCGGCCAAGACCGAGCAGATCCGCGCCCGGTGGGTCAAGGACCAGCTGATCCAGGCCGGCCGTTCACGCGCGGCGAGCGTCGGCTGGCCGGATGCCTATGCGTTCACCAAGGCACTCGGCGAGCAGGCGCTGTTCGAATCGAAGGGCGACGTGCCCGTGTCGATCGTGCGACCGTCGATCATCGAGTCGGCGTGGGCCGAACCACGACCGGGCTGGATCCGTGGCTTCCGCATGGCAGAGCCGGTGATCATCTCCTACGCACGCGGCCTGCTGCGCGAGTTCCCTGGCGTGCCGGAGGGCACGATCGACGTGATCCCCGTCGACATGGTCGTCGCCGCCATCATCGCCGTCGCCGCCGCGGGGCCGGAGAGGGCTCCGTTCATCACTCAGGTCGCATCGGGTGGCATCAACCCGCTGAGCTACCGCACGCTCGTCGACAACGTCAGCGGCTTCTTCACACGCCACCCGATCTACGACCACGAAGGCCAGCCGATCCTCGTGCCCGAGTGGCGCTTTCCGGGCCGCGGACGCGTGCAGGCCCAGCTGACGCGCGCCAAGCAGATCATCACGACTGCGGAGAAGGGGCTGCAACAGCTGCCGTTGCGTGGCAAGCATGCCGAGTTCTCGGCAACGCTCGAAGGCAAGCGGCTCGAGGTCGAGCGCGCCCTCGAATACGTCGAGCTGTACGGGCTCTACACCGAGTGCGAGGCGATCTATCAGGTCGACAACCTCATGCGACTGTGGTCGGAGCTGTCCGACGCCGACCGCCAGGCGTTCGCCTTCGATCCGCGCGCCATCGACTGGATCGAGTACATCAACGAGATCCACCTGCCGTCGGTCCGCCAGCACGCGCGGGTCAAGACGACGCCGGGCAAGTCGCGCACCGCTGACCGCATGGAGCGTCTACGCAAGCAGGTGCTCGACCCCAAGCGCCATGTGGCGGCGTTCGATCTCGAGAACACGCTGATCGCCTCCAACGTCGTCGAGAGCTACTCGTTCCTCGCCACCCGCCGGCTCAACACGCCGGAGCGCACGCGCTACGTGTTGCGCACGCTGGTCGAGGCGCCCGGTCTGCTGAAGCTCGACAAACGTGATCGCACCGACTTCCTGCGCCACTTCTACCGCCGCTACCAGGATGCGCCGGTGGCTCAGATCGAAGAGGACGCGCAGGAGATGATGTCGCAGCTGATCCTCACGAAGAGCTTTCCGGAGGGGCTGCGGCGCGTCCGCGAGCACAAGGCCGCGGGGCACCACACGATCCTCATCACCGGCGCCCTGTCGTTCAACGTCGCCGGTCTCAAACCGCTGTTCGACGAGATCGTCGCCGCCGAGATGAGCGTGCGCGCCGACGGCACGTACTCCGGCGAGATGGTCGCCGTGCCGCCGACCGGCGAGGCGCGGGCGCAGATCCTCGCCGACTACTGCGACGCAGAGGGCTTCCGCCTCGACGAGTGCGTCGCCTACGCCGACTCGTCGAGCGACCTGCCGCTGTTCGAAGCGGTCGGCTTCCCCGTGGCAGTCAACCCGGAGACGCGACTGGCGGCGATCGCCCGCAAACGAGGTTGGCTAGTGGAGCACTGGTCGAAGGCAGCGGGCGGACCGCGCCCGCTGCTGCCGATCGGCCCGATGATGGTCGAGCGCGAGCGCCGGAGGAACTTCTGATGCGCGCCCTCCAGGTGCGGCGGTCCGCGGCGAAGTTCGGCATGGCGCGCATCGCGTCGGCTGTCGCACCGATCACCGCTGCGAAGATCGGACCGCTCGAGTACCGCAATGTCGACCCTCCCGCGCTTCCGGCAACCGGTTGGGTCCGGCTGCGCCCCCGGCTCGCGGGTATCTGCGGATCCGATCTGGCGCTTCTGGAAGGCAGGGCCAGCGCCTACTTCGACCCGATCGTGAGCTTCCCGTTCACGCCCGGCCACGAGATCGTCGCCGACGTGCTCGACGGCGAACTTGCGGGTCGTCGGGCGGTCGTCATACCGCTACTTCATTGCGCCGTGCGCGGCATCGATCCCCGCTGCGACCAGTGTTCCCTCGGAGCGATTCACCTCTGCGAACGAACCGCGTTCGGGCACATCGCTCCGGGCCTCCAGTGCGGCTTCTGCGAGGACACCGGCGGCGGCTGGGGACCAGAGATGGTCGTCCACGAATGCCAACTCGTTCCGGTGCCAGACGACGTGACCGACGAGCAGGCGGTCCTCGTCGAGCCGATGGCATGTGCTGTCCACGCCGTCGGAGGCAACGCCAACACCGGGACGATCATCATCGGGGCCGGCACGTTGGGCCTGCTCACGCTGGCGGCGATCGCCCACGACTACGAGCCAGTCCACCCTGCGCCGATCCTTGTAGCCGCGCGCTACCCGCACCAGCAGACATCCGCCAAGGCGATCGCTGCGGTAGGGAGAATCGAGCAGTTCACCGTCACGACGCCGTCCAAGCTGGCGTCGATGGCGCGATTGCTCTCGGGATCGCATCTCGCCGGCGATCAGCTGACGTGCGGCTTCGACCGCGTTATCGACTGCGTGGGCTCGTCAGAGTCGATCACGCAGGCGATGCAGGTCGTCGCGCCCGGCGGCGAGATCGACCTCGTCGGCATGCCCGGCGACGTATCACTCGACCTCACGAGCGTCTGGCATCGTGAGGTTTCGCTGCGGGGTCGTTACGCCTATCGCCGCGAGGACTTCGACATCGCGATCGAGATCATCCGTCGCTTCGACCTCGGACGGCTCGTGTCCGCCACGTACCGGCTCGACGAGCATGTCGACGCCATTGCCCATGCCGCGGGCGCCGGCCGCCGCGGCGCCGTGAAGATCGCCTTCGACCTGAGGAAGGACTGACCCAGATGCCGCGTCCCGGTTTCGTGCTCGAGGTCGACCGCTCGACGCCACCGATCCTGTTCTGGCGGGGCGAGGGCTTCAGCCTCGAGAAGCTGCCCGCC
>DASQTR010000408.1:0-12534 GCA_035641795.1 Ilumatobacter sp. | reverse complement strand
GTCGAGCCGGTCGGCGACTACGGGCTCCACAGCTTTCGCACGATCGATGACGCTGTGAGCGACGCATTGGGCATCGATCGCGTGCCCTAACGACTTCCTCGGCGAGAAACGCTGCGTACAACCTCTCACTTTCGCCGGTTGTTGTTTTGCGCCGCGATCCGCGCTCCCGTCACAACGCGCCAGAACTGCCGCTAGGCGCTACTTGATCTGGACATCGTCGGGCGGTTGTGCGGCGAGTGACGAGCGGGCAGTCTGCACCCGTGGCTCTCGCGTACGACGTTGGCACGCTGCTGTGGTTCGTGGTCATCGCGGGCGCAGTCCTCGTCACAACCTGGGCGCTGCTCGTTCTTCTTGCACATACCCTTCCCGAGGGCACGGCAAAGGACTTGGCGACCGTGCTGCCGGCGTGTGCAACCACCGCACGCCGGCTCCGGCAGGATCCCCGCGTGCCGCGTAGCGCAAAGATCGCCGTCGTCATCGCGCTGTTGTGGGTCCTCTCGCCGATCGACCTGATTCCAGAGTTTCTGCCGATCATCGGTCCGCTTGATGACGTGCTAGTCGTGGCCCTCGCATTCCGTTACGTTGCTCGCCGCGTGCCGCGGGAGGTGTTCTTCGATGCGTGGCCCGCAGAGCCACGCATCTTGGAGCGCCTTCTCCCGGCGCGGTCCAAACAGACGTAGCGTCTAGCTGCGATCTGCCGCTCGGCGCTCGTTGATCTGCACTCGTCGAAGTCGTTGCATCGTGAGCGAAGAGCGGGCATTCGGCGCCAACAGACAGGGATGTCGTCGCCGCCAGCGCATGCAGGGTCATTGCAGTGCACAACCATAAGACCAGAGGGTCGATCGGACCGTGCGTGGTGTAGCTCACAACCGGATTTCCCGACGCGTCGAGCTCCATTGAAACCCCGACTTGTCGATTCACGCCGTCAATGACGGTGATCGTGGTGTCCGCCGCCCAGGCCGTTGTGTCGACGACCGCCGTCGCGACCGCAACGACAGCTATAGCAGGCGAACGCCAAGCCGCTCGAACCACACCGACCTCCAAGTCTCGACGCCGCCAGATATCACGCCGCCACCCGAAGTCTGTAACAACCACGGTTTGGGCCGCAACGAGAGCGAGCTCGTCGTACAACGGGCAGGATGTGACGCCCGGACGCTCTTCAGCCGCCGCCTGCGATCCCCTTCGGACAGTACATGGCCCGGTCGGGATCGATCATGTGCATCTCGGGCGGGATTGATTGGCAGTACTTGTCTCGTGGCGTGGTCTTGATCGTCCAGTTTCCGTCATCAGCCGCCGAGATCCGCACGATCGCATCGAGGAACGGGATCGGAAGGCCGTCACCGGAGTCATGATGCCAGGGCGTCCAGCGACGGCTGCGGTCGCCACTCTGAACTGGGGTTAAACGTCTGATCGAATCACCTCGCCTGGCGTCTCGAACTGACCTAGATCCGTGAGGGTCGAGGTTCCTCCGACTAGGAGGACTTCATGCACGAGCTCGAACAGCACCGACTGGCGAAACACCCGGTGCGACGTAATGCGTCCCGATTCAAATCGTCACGCTGGTGGCTCAGGCGGGCCGATCACCGGCAGCGATCCGACGTTCGGCGACGATGCCGATCAGGGCTGGGTCGTGCCGGGGCCGAGGCCTAACACGGGGGCGCTCGGGCCGTTGAAGGTCGGAGTCCGGCCGAGGTCATCGATGACCTCGACTAGCTCGGTCTCCGCGTTCTTCCGAGCCATCTCCTCGACGCCGAGCTGATGGTCGATCTCCGCATTCTTTTTGTGGTCGAGGTACACCTGATAGCCGAGCCATGCGCCGCCGACTACGCCCGCGGCGATCGCGATCGCCATCGCCACGGTGACCGCCTGATTCCACACGTGGCGGACACGTCGATGTCGGCGTGCGTAAGCGTTGCCGACCTCGAGGCCGTAGACCGCTTGCCCGCCGTACACGTGGGGTGAAGGTCGCGCCGACCTGCCTCTCATGCCGCCGTATCGGCAGAGAACACTCGTTACTTGAGCTCGCGGGTCAGATGCGGCTCCGCCTTCACCGCTGCTTCAGTGGTCAGCCGCGCTCGAACTCGAGGAACGTGGTGCCGGTGTCGAGCGGAATCGGCTGGCCGCTCGCGGCGTCGTGGAACACGAACCGCGCCGCCGGCGTGGCGCGCGACCATGTGGCCGGGATGGCGATGCCGTCGCGATGCACGACCGCGATCCCCCCACCGACGGTGACAGCGTTGGGCGAACGCGCGTCGACTGGAGATGGCACGTAGCTCGTGGCCAACTCGACCACGTTCTCGGCGGTGATCCGCGCGCCGGACACGGCGACGTGCGGTACCCCGTCCTGCGACCGCAAATATGTGCCGCTGGCAGCGTCCCATGTCCACTCGACGCGCACTCCGTCCATCGGCACCGTGAACGTGGTGTCTGCGCCGGCCGTCACTGTTGGCGGCGGCTGCCACGCGGGGTCGATACTCCACAGCGACCGGGCCGACCCGGCGTTGCTCGCCACCGACAAGGCGCACGCTGGATCGATTAGCAGGTTGTGCGGCCCGGCTCTATCGGGTGATCGGCTGTAGCAGGGCGACTGCTGGGCACTGAAGTTCACGAGCACACCGGATCCAGCGGCGGATGCGATCCACTGCGTCACGCCGGGGTTGGCGCCCGAGAACGCGAACACGGGGCGGTTCATCGCAGCCAGGAGGTCGAGGTCTCCCGTCCGTGCGGACCGCACGGGCCCGAGCTGGGGCGGCAGGTCGCTGTGGAACAGGGCCACGAACCGGCTCATCCCCTCGACGTTGACTTCGAGCACGGCGTCGGCCTGGTCGAGGCCCCATTGCGGGCGTGCTGCGCCGTAGTTGTCGATCTTCACCGCCAGCACCGGTCGCTGGGTCACGACGGCGCCGGCGGCGAGACCGGTGAGCGCGGCGATGCCGTTGATCGCGGGCAGGGGCACGTACGGCTCCCACACGGGCACGCCGTCGACGGTCGACATGCCGGTCGCAGGTGGTGCGCTCGGCGCGCGGGTGTCGGTTCGCTGGTTTGGGAACGACACGATGCCCGTGTCGGAGACGCCGTTGACGTCGACGACCAACGCCGCTCGACCGAGCGTGTACAAGCAGACGTCGCCGTTGCCGTCGGCTTCGACGACGAGTCGGTTCGACGCCACCGGCGACACGCGCCCGTCGTAGTTCAGGTCCGATCGCGTCGCCGCGCCAGTGGCGTCCATCGGCATCCCGTCAGCGCAGGCGAACGCGGTGACGAACCCGGGACCCTTTACATCGTCGACGGTCAACTGCCCGATCACCGTCTTGCCGCCGAGCGCCTCTGGCACCGCGACCCGGAACACACCGCCGGCATCGATCGGCGTACCCGTCCGGCGCGTGTCGGTGCGTGTGTTGGCGAATGATCGGATGCCGGTGTCGGCCACGCCGTTGATGTCGACCATCAACGCCGCCGGTCGGAGCGTATAGAAGCAGATCTCGCCGTCGTCGTCGGCTTCGACGATCAGCCGGTTCGACGCGACCGGCGATGCCGCTGAGTCGAAGTTGAGATCGGAGCGGGTCACCCCGCCTGACGCGTCCGTTGGCAGACCGTGGTCGCAGGCGTAGGCGGTGACGAAGCCGGCGCCATCGACTTGGTCGACCGTCAGCTGCCCGACGACCGTCTTGCCGCCGATCGCCTCCGGAACGGAGACGCGCAGCACACCGCCACTCGGGATGCGCGGATCGGATCGCTGCCGGGTGTCGGTCCTGCGGTTCGGGAACGACGTCACGCCGGTGTCGAAGGTGACGGCGTTGACGTCCACGATCAGCGCTGCCGGCCGAAGCGTGTAGAAGCAGATCTCACCGTCGTCGTCGGCCTCGACGATCAGCCGGTTGGAGGCGAACGGCGAGGTTGCCGAGTCGTAGTTGAGATCCGATCGAGCGATGGCTCCCGATGCGTCCGTGGGAAGCCCGTTGTCGCATCCGTAGGCGGTGACGAAGCCCGCGCCCAACACTTGGTCGACGGTGAGTTGCCCGATGACGGTCTTGCCGCCGAACGCCTCCGGCACCGAGACGCGCAACACGCCGCCGCCCGGCACGCGACCGATTTCGCCGGAGACGGGCGCCGACCGAGCGACAACACTCGCCGCGGTGATCGCGACGCTGGCGATGACGGCAAGGGCGCGGCGACGCCGCCAACCCTTCGTGCCCGCCGTGCCTCCCAACCTCGCCACGATCCAAGACAGTCAACACGACCCCGACGGACCAAATACAACGCGCTCGAGCACGAGCCTGTGTCGCCCGTTCGGGTTATAGCCAACACGCTGGTTGTTTGCGCGCTTGCGCAGAGTGGTACGTAGAGGTGACGGATGACCGATCCGGAGTATGGACCGGCTAGAGCGACGGAGATGACCACATGATCTCGGCACGAAAAATCCGAATCGCAGCGATTGCGGCAGTAGGACTCAGCGCGGCGGCGCTTGCTACGAACGTGACCGAGGCGGGTGCTGCATCGCCATGCGCGATCGTGGACGCCGACGTCGAGAGCGGAACCGCGATGTTCACCGTCGGACCCGCCGATTGCACGGGCCAGGTCGGGCCGGTCTCGTTCTCCACTTACGCCCTGCCGAGCGGCCAGATCGAGCCGTACGCCGATCAGGTCCTGATCGCTCATTCCGATGCCAACGGCCGCTTCTACGGCGCTGGTACATACACGCTCACGGCCTCGCTCGGCGATGCGCTCAACTGGCAGTCCGACCTGTACCTCGGCGACAGCGACAACCGGCCGCCGCACCCGAACAACTTTGCCGCCGACGCCCAGACCGGCGTCACGTCGGTCACGCAGACGACCGTCGCAAGCGGCCCGAGCGTTCAGGCTGTGACCGGTTCGCAGGTGCAGTCGTTGCCGCCGACGCCCACGCAGAACGACGGAGGGACGTTGCCTCTCACCGGATCGGCGCCGACTCGCGTGCTGATGATCGCCGCCGGGATGATGGCGACCGGGTTTGCGATGCGCCGGTTCGTGCGCATGCCGGTGTCTGAGACCGCTCGCGGTGTCTGACACCAAGCGTTCCGGCCGGACATGTCGGCAAATGTCGAACGCTTGGTCAGACACCGACAAGTCGGTGTCAGACACCTAGTAACGGGTGATCGCTCTCAGTCCCCCGGGTGGAGGTGGACCTGGTCGCGTATCTCGCCTGGGACGTTCGCCGTCGTATGGACATTGGCGTAGACGAGCCCTTCGTCGATCGCGTCGAGGAAGCCCTCCCAATTCCCCGCGAGCGGTCCGACGAGATCTGCCTCGGTGATCACGCCGGTCGCCAGGTGACCGAACGTCTCACCGGGAATGAGCTGGGGCGCGCTCGCACCGAACGGGTAGAGCCAGACGACCGGAGGTCCCGTGTGATTGGCCATCGTCTCGAGGTGGAGGTGCGCCATCAGCACGTTGTGGATCGGATCGGTGATCTTCAGGTCGTAGCGCATCGATTCACCGTCCGGCGCCAGCTTGAGCTTGAGCGTTGCCTCCGGCGTCCCGACCACGTTGATGGGTGCCCGAATCTCGTTCTCCGTGGTGAGGTGCGATCGGAACTGCGTCGTGCCGGCGAGTGCCATGCCGCCGACGGCGAACACGCCTGCGGCGACGAGAGATGCGACGAGCGGACGTTTCATGGAGACCTCCTGTGGTCGGTGGCACCGCCCTGGAATATGGAACGGTGCGATGTTCAACGGACCCGCCAAAGTGCGACGCACTTCCCTAGAGCACTACGTCGCCCACAGGGTGTTCGGTTCGCGAGCAGTTGAAAGTTCTTCAGGCCTCGATTGGCGCCAACGCGACGGCGGCGAGCGGTGGCAGCGTGAGCACGACCGACTGATGATGGTCGTGCGAGTCGAGAGGGGCCGTCGACACACCCCCGAAGTTGCCGAGCCCACTTCCCCCGTACTCGGCGGCGTCGGAGTTGAGCAACTCGTCCCACCGTCCGGCCGCGGGCACGCCCAACCGGTAGTTGTACTGCGGTGTCGGCGTCGCGTTCACGACCACCAGCACCGGCCGGGCGTGATCGCGGGGGTCGACGCGCAGCCACGCGAACACGCCGCGTTCGGCGTCGTGGGCCTCGACCCACCGCATACCGTTGCCGCCAGAGTCGCCACGGTGCAGCGCCGGCTCACGTCGGTAGAGCCCGTTGAGGTCGGCGATCAGCGTGCGCACCCCGGCGTGCATCGGCGCGTCGTGGAGCCCCCAGTCGAGCGTGCCTTCGTGCGCCCACTCGTGCCACGTCGCCAGCTCGTCACCCATGAACAACAGCTTCTTGCCGGGCTGGAACCACTCCATCGCGTACAGCAGCCGCAGGTTGGCGAACCGCTGCCACTCGTCGCCGGGCATCTTCGCCAGCAGTGAGCCCTTGCCGTGCACCACCTCGTCGTGACTGAGCGGCAGCACGTAGTTCTCGCTGCCCATGTAGACGGAGCGGAACGTGATCTCGTTGTGGTGCCACCTGCGGTGGATCGGATCGCGGCGCATGTACTGCAACGTGTCGTGCATCCAGCCCATGTCCCACTTGCCGCCGAAGCCGAGCCCACCGAGGTAGGTCGGGCGTGAGACTCCCGGCCACGCTGTCGACTCCTCGGCGTGGGTGACGATGTCGGGGTACTCGCTGTACACCGCTTCGTTGAGCTCGCGCATGAAGCCGATCGCCTCGAGGTTCTCGCGGCCGCCGTATTTGTTGGGGATCCACTCGCCGTGCTGGCGTGAATAGTCGAGATACAGCATCGAGGCGACGGCGTCGACGCGCAGGCCATCGGCGTGATAGCGGTCGAACCAGCACACCGCACTCGACAGGAGGAACGACCGCACCTCGTTGCGGCCGTAGTTGAAGATCGCCGAGTTCCAGTCAGGGTGGTAACCCTGCCGTGGATCGGCGTGCTCGTACAGGTGGGTGCCGTCGAAGCGGTAGAGCCCGTGGGCGTCGGTCGGGAAGTGCGACGGCACCCAGTCGAGGATCACGCCCACGCTGCGCTGGTGGAGCTCGTCGATCATCGCCATCAGGTCGGTCGGCGTGCCGTAGCGCGACGTCGGTGCGAAGTAGCCCGTCGTCTGATACCCCCACGATCCGTAGAACGGGTGTTCCATGATCGGCAGCAACTCGACGTGCGTGAATCCGTGCGCCAGGCAATGCTCGGCGAGCGGGACGGCGAGCTCGCGGTAGTTCGGGAAGCGCTGACCTTCGACGAGCGTGCGCCCCCACGATCCGAGGTGGACCTCGTAGATCGACATCGGCGCGTCGAGCGACTGATGGGCGGACCGTCGCGCCATCCAGGCGTCGTCACTCCACTCGTACGCCAGGTCGCTCACGATCGAGTCGATCGACGGCGGCAGGTGGTGGGCGACACCGAGCGGGTCGGACTTGTCGACCGTGTCGCCGGTGCTGGTGATGACCCGGTAGCGGTACGAGCTGCCGACGCCGGTCGACTCGACCCAACCGCACCACACGCCCGACGAACCCTGCGGCGCCAGCGCGTGCTCGCCGCTCCAGCCGTCGAAGTCGCCGACCACGTGCACGGCGCGGGCGGCGGGCGCCCACACCGCGAATCGGGTGCCTGTCTCGCCGGGCTGGGCTCCGAGCTGCGTGTACAGCCGGCGGTGCGTGCCCTCGCCGAACAGGTGCAGGTCGAGGTCGGGGATCGTGTGCGCGGGCGGCATCAGGTGTCACCGATGCGGCGCACCGCGAACACGTGTGCCGGACCGCGCCCAGGCGTGAGCTCTACATAGTTGTGCCAACCGCGCCACCGGTACACGCCGGCGCCGAGCAGGTCGTGGACCTCGAACTCCTCGTCGTCGCCGAGTCCGAGCCCGTAGGTGCGGGGGTCGACGTGGACGTTGCCCGCCTGCCGGTTGCGGTCATCGATGTTGACGACGCACAGGATGGGGTCGCCCTGGCGGAGCGGATCGGTCTTGCTGTAACAGAGGATGGCCGGCGAGTCGGCGTCGTGGAACCGAAGCGTCCGCAAGTGCTGCAACGCCGGGTTGGCGCGCCGGATCTCGTTCAGCCTCCCGATGAGTGGGGCGATCGACTCGGGGTCGTCGAGCCGCCAGGTGCGCACTTGATACTTCTCGGAGTCGAGGTACTCCTCCGAGCCGGGCTTGACGGCGCGGTGCTCGAGCAGCTCGAACGCCGGGCCGTAGATGCCCCAGTTGGCGCTGAGCGTGGCGGCCAGGATCGCCCGGTTCACGAACGTCGCCCGCCCGCCGTGCTGCAGTTGCTCGGTGAGGATGTCGGGCGTGTTCGGCCACGCGTTAGGCCGGAGGTAGTCGACGGTTCGCGTGGCGAGGTCGGCGAAGTACTCGCGGAGGTCCCACGCCGACTGCCGCCACGCGAAGTACGTGTACGACTGGTTGAAGCCGACTTTGGCGAGCCGCTCCATCACCCTCGGGCGGGTGAACGCCTCGGCGAGGAAGATCGTCTCTGGGTGATCGGTGCGGATCGTCGCCATCGCCCACTCCCAGAACGGGAACGCCTTCGTGTGCGGGTTGTCGACGCGGAAGATCGTGACGCCCTGGTCGATCCAGAACCGGATGATCTCGGCGAGCGCGTTCCACAGGCCCTGCCAGTCGTCGGACTCGAAGTTGAGGGGGTAGATGTCCTGGTACTTCTTGGGCGGGTTTTCTGCGTACTGGATCGTGCCGTCGGCGCGGGTGACGAACCACTCCGGATGTTCGGCCACCCAGCGGTGGTCGGGCGTGCACTGGAAGGCGATGTCGAGTGCGAGCTCGAGCCCGCGCTCGCGGCACGCGTCGGCCAGGTCGCGGACATCGCGCACGGTGCCTAGGTCTGGGTGGACGGCGAGGTGGTCGGCGATGCCCCAAGGGCTGCCGACGTCGTCGGGCGCGGCCTCGACGGTGTTGTTGCGTCCCTTGCGGTGGACCACGCCGATCGGGTGGATCGGCGGCAGGTAGAGCACGTCGAAGCCGAGGTCGGCGACGTAGTCGAGGCGCTCGATAGCGTCGCGCAGCGTCGTCGGCTCGGTCCGCGGGTGCAGGGGGGACCGCGGGAAGAACTCGTACCAGGCGCTGAACCGTGCACGTTCGGGATCGATGTCGACCGCCAGCGGGCCCGATGTCTCGATCGGCTCGCGATCGGCGTACCGCCAGAAGACGAGGCCCCAACTCGGATCGTCCAGCGTCTCGGTGCGGCCTTCCGCGATCTCGTCGGCCAGCCCGGCCAGCTTGGCGATGTCGTCCTTCGGTTTGGGGCGCGTGGCGTTGGCGCGCTGGAGCAGTCGCTCGACGATGCGCTTGCCCTCCAGCAGCTCGACGCTCACGTCGATGTCGGCCTCGACCTTCTTCAGCAGGCCGTGCTGCCATGTCGATGGCCGATCGGACCAGCCGAACACCTCGTACTCGACGCGGCCCAGCTCGACCGGAAGGAACGACGCCCACCAGCGGTCGTTTCCTTCCGGAAACATGCGCTCCTCGCACCACTTGGCGCGCTTGCCGGCGGCGCTGACCGTGCGCCAGCGCAGCCCGACGTTGATCCCGTCGTGGCCTTCGGCGAACACGTCGGCCAGCACAGTCACGGGTTCGCCCAGCGCGGCTTTGGCAGGGAAGCGGCCGCAGTCGACGACGGGGCTGACCGGTTCGATCACCACCCGCGAAGGACGTCGTGCCGGCATGCCTGCAGTTTCGCATGTCCGAGCATCGACGTACTCTGGGCGCATGGGAACGTACGTCGACGTGTTGATGAAGGAAGCCGGCCGCGGGGTGATCGCGCACGTGACGCTCGACAATCCGGAGAAACGCAACGTGCTCGCCCTCGACACGATGCTCGAGCTCGACGCCGCGCTGCGCGAGATCGCCACGACCGAGGCGCTCGGCGTGATCCTCGGCGCCCGCGGACCGGTGTTCTCCGCCGGCCACAATTTCGGCGACATGCTCGACGCCGCGCTGCCCGAGGCGCAGCGCCTGTTCCACGTCTGCACCGACATGATGAACACCGTCCAGCGCATGCCGCAGGTCGTGATCGCCAAGGTGCACGCGCTGGCGACGGCCGCCGGATGCCAGCTCGTCGCCACGTGCGACCTCGCCGTCGCCGTCGAGTCGGCCGGGTTCGCGCTCCCCGGCGGGCGGGGCGGGCTGTTCTGCCACACGCCACTCGTGGCGGTGGGCCGCCAGATCGGGCGCAAGCGTGCGCTCGAGATGGCGCTGACCGGCGACGTGATCCCGGCGGCGACGGCGGCCGAGTGGGGTTTGATCAATCGCGTCGTACCCGACGACGAGCTCGATGCCGCGGTCGACGACCTGATGTCGCGGGCGACGCGGGGGAGTGCGGCCTCGAAAGCCGCGGGCAAGCGGGTGTTCTATGCCCAGATCGGCCTCGACCAGCGCGAGGCGTACGCCTTGGCGTCGCAGGTGATGGCCGCCGGCGTCACGACGCCCGACGGGCAGGAGGGCATCCGTTCCTTCATCGAGAAGCGGCATGCCAACTTCACGCAGCCGCCGCAAGCTGGCGTAGTCGATCCGTGACCCTGGCGCGCCGGTTGCGAACCGTGCGCGCCGTCACGTTCAGCTCCCGCGCCAGTTGCTCGGTCGTGGCGTCGTCCTCAGCGGCGCGCCTGATCAGTTCGATGTCGTCGTCCGGGACTCCCGCTTGCTCCGCCCGTGCCAGCAGATCGGCGAGCACCTGAGCGGTGGTTTCGACCGGCTCCTCGTACGCGAGATCGGGCGTGAGACCGGTGGGACGCTCGCCGGTGCACCGACGACGCCAACCGGACCGGAACGCGCTGTAGTCGGCGTCGGCGATCAGCGCGGCAGCGACGCAGCGTGATCGGCGCGCCGGATTGAACGTGCGAACGCCGATCCAGGCGGCGCCGATCAGCTCGTCCAAACCTTCTGCGTCGGCGGCGCGGCGACGACGTACGACGGCGAGCAGCCCGGGCAGGATGCGTTGGATGGCGATCCGCGCCGCCAGCTCGTCGACGGCGGCGCGCAGCACCAGCTCGCGCATCGCCGCCTCGTTGCGCGCCGTCCAGGC
Organism: Ilumatobacter sp.; assembly: GCA_035641795.1. Lineage (GTDB taxonomy): Bacteria > Actinomycetota > Acidimicrobiia > Acidimicrobiales > Ilumatobacteraceae > Ilumatobacter. Next base: position 1,523 of record DASQTR010000408.1, on the reverse strand, counting down.
CACCTGGTAGCCGACGGCGGCGAGGATCTGGTCGAGGTCGTGGAGCGGTCCTTCGACGAAGGCCCATCCAGCGGCATGGCGGAGGAGCGCGGGGCGGCAGCGAAGCTGCGACCACTCGCGGTCGAGGCGGGAGCCAAGTCGAGTCATGCGGCGAGAATCAATCAGCGCCGTCACCGGCCGCCTCCCGGGAGGACTCCCCGTGAACCGCGCTTTCCGTTGTGAGTGCAGTCGCGACCCTCATGCGGGCGTGAGGATCACTGTGACTGCCGGCCCCGACGCCGGGTGGGAGATCGAACTCGAAGCCGGCCGGCACCTCGTCGGGAGGGCGCGGCACTGCGCCGTCGTCATCGACGACCCTGCCGTGGAGGCCAACCACGTGCTGCTCGAGATCCACGACCACGGCCGCGTCGACGTGGTCCAGCTCGCCGGCCGAGTGCCCGTCGCGACCTCGCGCAGCTACGTCGAGCTCGGCGATACGCGACTCGATCTGGTACCTCCGTCGCCGGTGGCTGGGCTGATGATCGGACTGACCCTGCCTGATCCGATGGGTGGTCGGCTCGGCGGTGAGCCGGTTGTGCTCGACGGCGACGTGATGGCAGTCGTCGACGACCATCCAGAGCTCGCCCGCGGCGAGGCGGTCGTGCGCTCACTCCGCTCGCAGGCGGCAGCGCAAGGCCTCACAACGCCTGCTTACGTGCTCACAGCGCCCGGCGACCCGGCGCTCGAAGGCTGTCCCGCCATCCTGCAGATGGGCGCGCGCTGGCGTGCGCACTGGACGCCCGACGTCTCACAGCCGCAGCACGCGCTCCGGCTGCACGCGGCCGGGACGTCTCAGGTGTTCATCACCAGCGATGCCCGGCGCTCGGCGATCCGCCAGCCGTCTGCCGTGCGCACGAACGTGTCGGCGAACTCGCCCACCGTATGGCGCTCGTTGGGCACGACGCCGAACGTGGCGTCGGCATCGTCCGAGCGTGTGCCCGAGACGATCAGCACGACCGTGGTCGCGTGAGCCGAATCCGCGTCGTCGACCTCGACGCGCACGTTGGCGCACAGGTGGCGCGTCACGCGGTCGGACGAGCCGGACGCGTACGCGGCCTCGATCGCCTCCCGCCCCTCGAGCCGCTGCCCGTTCGGCCGCACGACCACTCCGCCGGGCGTGTACAAGCCGGCGAGCGCCGCCCACTGGCGCCGGTCGTTGAACGTGGCCGAGTCGACGATCAGACGCTCGCAGGCGCGCTCGATCAGCAGCACATCCGACACGTTCACGCGCGACTCGCCAGCTCGGCCCCCGCGACCAACGACGCCAGCTTTTTGAACGCCACTGCCGGGTCGACCTTGCCGATCCCCGCGAACGTGCCGAATCCGCAGTCGGTCCCCGCGATCACCCGGTTGGCGCCGACGATGCCGATATATCGCGACACCAGCTCGGCCACGTGCTCCGGGTGATCGACGTAGTTCGACGTCGAGGTGACCACACCCGGTACGAGCACCTTGTCGTCGGGGATCTTGGCCGCCGACCAGAC
>DASQTR010000407.1:0-22306 GCA_035641795.1 Ilumatobacter sp. | reverse complement strand
CCCCCACGGAGGTGGTCGCATGAGCAGGACGCTGCTGGGCGTCTGGGCACACCCCGACGACGAGGCCTACCTGACCGCCGGCCTGATGTGCGAGTTCCGTCGGCGCCGCGACCGCGTAGTGGTCGTAACAGCGACGCTCGGCGAGCGCGGCACCGGCGACCCGGTCGCATGGCCGCCCGAGCGGCTTGCCGTGCTGCGCGAGCACGAGCTGCGCACGAGCCTCGGCGAGGTCGGCGTCGACGAGTTGCACCTGCTCGGTTTGATGGACGGCGAGTGCACCTGGACCGACGGGACCGAGCGCATTGCCGAATTGATCACCGACATCGAACCCGACCTGATCGTCACCTTCGGACCCGACGGCATGACGGGACATCCCGATCACCGTTCGGTCAGCGCCTGGACCACCGACGCATGGCGCCTCGCGCGGCCGCAAGCCGAGCTCTGGTACGCCACGCTCGGCACCGACTTCCACGCCCAGTGGGGGGCGCTCGCCGATCACGTGGGCCTGTGGGCGGAACAGCCGGCGCCACCGTGCACCGCCGACGGTGATCTCGCCGCGCGCATCACGCTCGACGGCGAGTCGCTCGACCGCAAGCTCGCCGCACTGCAGGCACACGCTTCGCAGACGACGGGGCTGATCGACGCGGTTGGCCTCGGCACCTACCGCGAGTGGTGGCGCACCGAGTACTTCGTTGCCGCCGGCGTGGCAACGCAACGCCGGGCCGCGTGACCATCCGACACAGCACGTGAGCCGCCGTCCGGGCCCGGTACGTTCAGGCTGATGCCGGCGCCCAACCTGCGCCTCGTGCGTGGCGACATCACGCAGCAGCGGGTCGACGCAATCGTCAACGCCGCCAACCCGTCGCTGCTCGGTGGCGGCGGCGTCGACGGAGCGATCCACCGGGCGGCGGGACCTGAACTGCTCGAGGCTTGCCGTCAGTTGGGCGGCTGCAAGACGGGCTACGCCAAGACCACCCCGGGCTTTCGCCTGTCGGCGCGTTGGGTGATCCACACCGTGGGGCCGGTGTGGCGCGGCGGCGGGTCCGGCGAGGCGGAGCTGCTCGCGTCGTGCTACCGCGCGTCGCTGGCGCGAGCGGATGAGTTGGGCGCCCGCTCGCTGGCGTTTCCCGCGATCTCGACCGGAATCTACGGCTACCCGGTCGAGGAGGCGGCCGCGGTCGCGATCGACACGCTGCGCTCCACGCCGACGTCTGTCGAGGAGGTGTACCTGATGTGCTTCAACGACGAGACATGTGAGGCGTACCGGTCCCTGCTCGACGAAGCCTGACAGCGTCCGGTCCGTACTGTTCGCACCATGCCCGCGACCACACCGGCGGCATGGGTGTCGGCGCCGGCTTCGGTGCCGGCCTCGGCGCATGTCTGACCTCTGGGAGTCGTAACAGCACGACGGGACACATCGCAGATCGAACGATCTCGGCGGCGAGGGATCGTCGCCGCCGGCGCGCGCGCCGGTCGTCGGCGTCGGTGCCGACGAAGATCAGCGAGGCAGCCGCGTCGCCGGCGAACTCCAGGATCGCGCGTGCCGGCCGATCACCGTGCAGCGTCTCGTGCTCGACACTGCATCCGATGCGACGCCGGAGTCGCAAGGCACGATGGTTGACGTACGCCGACTCCACCATGTCCGGTGTACGCCTGCGCCACGGCTCGACGACGTCGACCAACCACGGTGTTCCCCCGAACTCGACGGTCCAGGCGGCGACGACAGGCAGCACGCCCTCGTCGCCGATCGATCCGTCGAGTGCCACCACGTATGTGCCGTCCAGCGCCTCGTCGCCGACGACGTCGCAGCGCGGTCCGACGAGGACCAGCGGACCGCGGAACTCCTGTAGCAGCGTTGGCGGGCGAGCACGAGCGCCGGCGCTCATGACCACGGTCGCATCCGGGGTTACGTGAGCGACGTGAGCCAGCGCACGTGTGTCGTGGTCAACGACGTCGACCAGCTGCAACGTGCCGCTTCCCGAGGCGGCGATGCGCGAGCCCACCATGGCGGCGCCGATGGTGGCCGGAGATCCGTCCACCGGGACAACGACATGCTGGATCATCACGAACTCCCACGCGAATCGTCGTCCGCTCTGGCGCTCGGGGCAAGAGCGCCGGCCGAACGACTCGAGCGGCCACGTTCGGCGCGCTCAGGACGCCGCTTTCATCGTCCTCGAATCGAGGTACTGGAGCAGATCGTGAGCGGCGAGCTCGACCGCCTTGTGGCGCCATTCGGATGCCCGGTAGACGCACGCGATCAGACCGGTTCGGTGAAGCCGGCGGAAGTCGCCGAACACGAACGCATAACGCGCCTTGGTCTCGTCGGCGGCGCCGTCGGTCAGCCCGAGATGCCAGAGGGAGTATTGCTCCCACGAATGGCGCTTCAAGTAGGCGTTCTGGTCGTCGGCGCGCGGCTGCGAGTCTCCCCAGTCGCTGTCGAGCACGTACTGCCTGGAGTCGATCAGCTTGCGGGCATGGGCGACGGCGGCGCGGTTGAGCGAGTACGAAGCCACGTCACGCGCGATACCCGCTCGAAGGACGTCTGACACCGCCGTCCACCACTATCGAGCGCGCTCCAGCTCGAACAGCACCGCGTTCGACGACCCGGACAGCCACAGTCCGCCACCGATCTCGGTGAAGCCGGCGGCGAGGCGCCTGCGGTACCAGGCGCCGGTCCGCCAGTGGACGTCAAGGTCGGTCGCGGCCGGGTCGATCGAGTGTGCTCGGTCGTAGGCCGTCGGCACTTCGAGAGAGAGCAGCCCACGGCACGCAGATGTGAGCGTTCCGATGGCCCGCGCCGCCGTCGCATTGTCGAGGTACTGCAGCACGCTCTGGCAGACCACCAGGTCGTAGGCACGCGCCGGTTGCCATGTCGCTAGATCGGCGCGCTCGTGCCCGTACCGGCGGCAGGCGTGCTCGCTTACGTCGATGCCGTGGTAGCTGACTCGTGGATGGGCGACGGCGAGCCAGTCGCGCCAGTAGCCCTTGCCGGCTCCGACGTCGAGCACCGACCGGATCGGGATGCGCCACCATGCCGCCAGCTCCATCACGCCCGCTGCGAGGTGCGCGATGCGGCGGAGGTCGTGAACGGGCCGGCGCCCGTAGAACCGGCTGTAGTAGGCGGCGTCGAATCGCTTGGAGGACGGCACGCCGATCACGGTAGGTCCGACGCCTAGCGTCGCCGTCCGCGGGTACGGTCGCTCGCATGGTGGTGACGAGACACGAGGTCGGGTACGACGTCGACGGGACGACGATGGTCGGCGTGTTGGCGGGTGAGGACAGCGTCGGTGACGCGCCGCGGCCAGGGGTCGTGCTGTTCCACGAGGGCGGCGGCCAGGACGACAACGTGCGCTCTCGCGCCGAGCGACTGGCGGAGCTCGGCTACGTAGCGTTTGCCGCCGACTACTTCGGCGGGGGGAGTCAACTGCCGCTCGATCGCGCCCAGGCGCGGCTCGGCGAGCTGATGAGCGACACCGACCGAATCCGGCGTGCCGCGCGTGCCGGGCTCGACATGTTGCTCGCCGACCGCCGTGTCGACGCCGCACGCACTGCAGCGTTCGGATACTGCTTCGGCGGCACGATGGCGTTGGAGCTGGGCAGGAGTGGCGCCGAGCTGCGGGCGATCGTCGGATTCCATCCCGGGTTGGGGAGCAAGCGCCCAGAGGATTCCCGCAACATCGTGGCCAGCGTGCTCATGCTGTGCGGCGCCGACGACCCGATCCTGCCGCCCGAGACACGCCAAGCATTCGAGGACGAGATGCGCGACTGCGCCGTCACCGATTGGCGAATCGAGCTGTACGGCGGCGTCGGCCACAGCTTTACCAATCCGGACATCGATGCCCGCGGCCTCGGCGACGCCTTCAGATACGACCGCCGTGCTGACGAACGCTCGTGGGCGTCGGCGATCGCGCTGCTCGCCGAGGTGTTCGGCAGGCCTTGATCCCCTTGCCGGTCAACGGCGTGGATCGATCTGCTCGGCGTGCGCGTCGACCACGCGTTGGAGCGCATTCGCGATCTCCGTCCGCTGCGCCGACGTGAGATACCGGTTGAAGTGCGTATCGATGCCGGCAAGGTATACGGGGGCTGTGCGTCGCAGCTCCTGACGCCCCGCCGGCGCGATCGTGACCACGGAGGCTCGCGAATCGTCAGGATCGATCGTCCGCTCGACGAGGCCACGCTCCTCGAGCGCGGCGACGATGCGGCTGACGCGAGTCCGCGAGACAACCGTTCGCAATGCAAGATCTTGCATTCGTAGCCCGTCGGGTGCGGCGTTGAGCTCGAGCAGGACGTCGTACCACTGCAGTGAGATCGTTCCCGCCTGCTCGAGGTCGCGCTCGATTGCGCGCAGGGCACGGCTTTGTGCCAGCAACATTGCGCGCCACGCCTTGACGCGATCTTCGTTCGTCGCCATCTCAACCACCTTACGAAACTTTAGGGTTGCGTGCACGTGCACGCAATGGTATATTGCGTGTGCCCGCACGCAATATCGAATCTCGAAGGAGAAGCACCATGACGAACACGCTCACCCCCGACCGGCTTCCGGCGACTCATGCCGGTTCGTGGAAGGTCGATCCCGGGCACGCCGAGGTCGGATTTGTCGGCCGCCACTTCGGCCTGACGAAGATCCGCGGCCGCTTCGTCGGCGTCGACGCGGCGGTCGTGATCGCATCCGACGTCGAACAGTCGTCCGTCGAGGTGGTGATCGACATGGCATCGGTCAACTCCGGCGACATTGCGCGCGACGATCATTTGCGCTCCGCCGACTTCTTCGACGTCGCAGTGCATCCCCGTGCCACGTACCGTTCGAGCTCGCTCGCGGTCGACGGCGATCGTGGCCGCATGACCGGCGACCTGACGATCAAAGGTGTAACGCGACCCGTGACGCTCGACATCGAGCTACTGGGCACCGCCACGGACCCGTGGGGCAACGAGCGACTCGTGCTCAGTGCCCGCGGCCGCATCAATCGCGAAGACTGGGGTCTCACGTGGAACGTCGTGCTCGAGGCCGGCGGGCTGTTGGTGTCGAAGGAGATCACACTCGAGATCGAGGTCGAGCTGATTCGGGCCTGATCCTGTCCTAGTTGGGCCGGCCTTGCGGAGGGCGCGTAATTCGGTCGATCCGATTCGGCCTGCGCCATACGATCCCGGGAAGGTCTGCACTAGGAGGGCTTGCAATGTCGAACGTGCCGGAGGGTGCGCAGCTCAGCGACGATGGCCAGTGGTGGTGGGATGCCGAGCAGGAACAGTGGCAACCGGTCGAGGGCGGCAGTGGTAGTGGTGGCGCTGAAGGCGGTGGCGGTGAAGGCGGCGAGCAGGGCGCACCTGCGTTCGACTTCGACAACAACGGCCTGCTGCTCTCGCCCGAGAACTCACCCGTCGAGAGCGCCGGCGAGCCACTCAAGGCCTCGTTCGCGGTTTGCAACACCGGAACCGCGGCGGGGTCGGCGCACGTGACGCTCTGGATCGACGGATCCGACTCGGGCATCACGTGGGACTCGCCGGAACTGCAACCGGGACAGTGCACGGCGCCGGAGGACGGCTACGTCCACGACATCCCCGGCCAGTCGGAGGGACGTCACAAGTTCGAGGTCTTCGCCGATCCGCCCGGCCCGTACGGCGGCTGGACCTCCAACGAGATCGACGTCGGCCCGCCGGAGGGTTGAGCGCGCGCGGCGCAGTTCAGCGCGCCAGCAGCAGCAGGTTGAGGGCAAGCGTCAGCACGATCGAACCGATCAGCATCGCCTTCCACGGGAAGATCACACGGACGTGTGAACCACCGCCGTCGGGCGCCCTGCGATCGGCGTTTTCGGCGAGCCGCCCGATGCCGTCCGCTGCCCGACGGCCGGCACCGGGGAACAGCCACAGCACGAGGTTGACGACAATGGTGAGCACGATCGACAGGACGATCGAGACGACCAGCCATTGCGGCACCACGCCATCATGATGCGCCGCAGGCCGCGGGCGGGCGCGGGAACCGACGCGACGTCAGCAGGCGCGCTTGAGGATCAGCTGGGAACCGTCCTCCGCCAGACTGCGCTCGCAGATTCGCAGCGCGCTCAGACCACAGCGATCGATCCGGGTCACGCCGGAAAGGTCCACCACGACTGCAGGTCCGAACGACACGCCGCTGGAGACGAGTGACGCCGTGAAGGCCCCCGCGGTGTCGGTGGTGAGATGGCCGCGGACACGCACCGTCGGCTGCTCGTCCTTGCCGCCGAACTCGAGCGACAGCATCGGGATCACCACATCATCGGACATCTCTGCGCACCGTCTTGTCTGAGCGGGGGTTGGCTACGACTCTTCTGACTGAACGACTCTGCTGACTGAACTGGCGGTGCTCATTGGCTAACGCGCGTGCGTACGCGCGTCAACGGTCCCGACGAAGTTTGACGACACTTGACCGGTCGTGGACGCCGAGAGGGCGAAATCGGTCAGCCCGAAGCGCCGCCGGTGAAGTTCCACGAGACGAGTCGCAACGCCGGGCACGACCATCGCGGCGCCGTCGCCGTGTACGTGTCGCCGGGCAGCGGAGTAGCTGTGGCACCAACCGCGATCACGTTGCCGGGCATCAACGCCTGGGCGTACGACTGGGTGAAGCGGAAGTTGCGCAACGGCGTGGTGATCTCCCCGTCCTCGATCAACCACAGCCCATTGCGCGTTAAACCGGTGACGGCCAGTGTGCGGGGGTCGAGCATGCGTGTGTACCAGAGGTCCGAGACCAGGAGCCCACGCTCGACCCCGGCGACGAGGGCGGCGACACTGGAATCGGCGGCGGGCCCCTCGGCCTCCGACGCGTGCTCACCGGCGACCGCTGAGCAGAGCGTGAGGTGGCGCGCGAACGGCCCCCACAGCGCGGCCCCCGGCACAGCGTGCCCCGTCGATTGCGCACCCGCGTCCGCGGCGCTGCGGCGGTCATGCGTGAGCGCCACGGTGCTGCCACGGTCCACCAGCGTGAGTAGCCGTCGCGGAGTGCCCTCATCGTCGACGGTCTGGCCGACCGCGAGCGGATCGTCGACCAGCGTCACGGCGGCGTCGAACTGTGGTTCGCCGACTCGTACGAAGGAGCGCTGATCGTTGACCGCCTTGCCGTTGAAACCTGCGACTGCGAGCGTCTCGAGAACGTCAGCCACCGCCGTCGGCTCGAGCACCACCTCGTACCGACCGGGCGGCAGCTCGATGGGCTCGGCGGAGGCGAGCGCCTTCGCCGCCGCCCGGTTGCCCAGCGCAAGCCCGTCCAGCTCGGCGAGCGTGAGCGGTGCGTGACGTGCGACGCCATCGGCGCCGTCACGCCGGGCGATGCCCGACAGCCCACACTCGAACGCCGAGCCCGTTGCGGTCTGACCGGCGGAGTTGACGAACGCGCCGGCCCACACGTTGGTACGGCAGTAGCCAGCGGTCTCGAGGCCCTGTGCCCCGTCGACGAAACCGCGCACAACCCGTGCCCGGTCGGCGGGCGTCGCGCTCGCACCGGCGAGAGCCGGACCGGACGCCACGTCGGCCGGCGGCGCCAGCCCCGGCCATCCCGGGTCGGTAGGCGCCATCCGCACCGCCTCGACAGCCCGCGTGACGAGCCCCGCCAGGTCGGCGTCGTCGGTCACCGTCGCCGACGTCGCCGCCGTGCATCCGTCATGGTGGATCCGGATGCTGACGCTCGTGACGTCCTCGGCGACGTTCTGGTGAATCACCGAGTTGGCGAATCTCGTCAGCGCCAGTTCGTTGCGATCGACCGAGACCTCGACCTCGGCGCTCGGCAGGGCCGTGACCGATCTGTCGAGCGCGGCGCCGGCAAGGTCACGCTGGGCCGTCACGCCCGCACCCCGACTCGCACATTGCGGAAGCGCGCCGGCGCCGAGGGATGACCGGTGTGGCCGACCTGACCGGGTTGGCCCTTGCCGCAGTTCGGCGTTCCCCAAGCCTCGATCTCCGCCGACAGCATGTCCATCGACGACCAGAACTGCGGACCGATGCCGGTGTACGTCGGGTTCCGCAGCAACCGGCCGAGCTCGCCGTGCTTGACCTCGTAGGCCACCTCAGTGCCGAACTGGAAGTTGAGCCTGCGGTCGTCGATCGACCACGAGCGGTTGGTCTCCATGAAGATGCCGTCGTCGGTGGCGGCGATGATCTCGTCCAGCGTGTGCGGCCCAGGCTCGAGGCCCACGTTGGTCATGCGCACCATCGGCAGCCGCGCCCAACCTTCTGACCGGACGCTGCCGGCGTAGCCGAGCCCGGCCACGGCAGCCGAGTCGCGGCCGGCGAGCACCCCGACCCACGTACCGTTGCGCACCGCGTCGCGACAGGTTGCCGGCGTGCCCTCGTCGTCGTACCCGAAACTGCCCAGCGCCCCCGGGATGGTCGGATCGATGGTGATGTTCATCAGCTCCGAGCCGTAGGTCATCGAGCCGAGCCGGGCCAGGTCGAGCCACGACGTCCCCGCGTACGCGGCCTCCCACCCGAGGATGCGGTCGAGTTCGATCGCGTGCCCGACCGATTCGTGGATCTGCAGCGCCAGCTGCTCCGAGCCCAGGATGAGGGTCGTCTCGCCGCTGGGGCACGCTGGTGCGCTCAACAGCGCCCTGGCCTCCGATCCCACGCGTGCGGCGTGGCCCTGGATGTCGAGCTCGTCGACGAACTCCCAGCCGAGCGTCTTGAATTGCCCTCGCGCCGCCGGGTACGAGCGCACCTGCGTTTCGCCGTCGCCGATCGCCGTGGCCGAGATCCCGGCGCCACATTCGCGCACGTGCTGGTCGATGCGATGACCTTCACTCGAGAAGAACCACTTGCGCGTGTCCCACGCGCGGCACGTTGCCTCGGCCAGGTCGGCTCCGTGATCCGCCATCGCCAACGTCGCCCGCACCAGCAGGTCGCCCTTCTGCGACGTCGGCACCGTGAGTGGATCGACGCGGCACTCGCTCGCCCACGAACCACTGGTAGCGGTCGCCGGCAGCAGCGCCGATTCGTCACGACCCACGAGTGCGCTCGCCGCCGCGATCTCCGCAGCCCGCGCTCCGGCCTCGCGGACGGCGCGGTCGTCGAGCTCCGCCGTGGCGTAGAACCCCCAACCGGAACCGACGAGCGCACGCACACCGATGCCCGAGTCGGCGCTGCGTGCGACCACCTCGATCTCACCGTTGCGGGCAGCCAACATCTCCTGGCCGCGATCCATCACGCGCACGTCGGCGTAGCGCGCGCCGGCGTCGAGCGCGGCTTGCACTGCGAGCTCTGCGATCTCGAATTCACGCACGATCGAGACCCTAGACCGGTGCCCGATTGGCGGTCCTTCAACACACCCACCGATCGCCTCGTCGACGCTGCCTAAGCTCGTCCCGTATGGCCGTGGCGACTCGGTGGCCCTTGGTCGGTCGCCGCGACGAGTTGGACGGCTTTCACCGCGCACTGACGGATCCGGGCTGCGAGGGCTTTTGCGTGTACGGCCCGCCCGGCGTAGGCAAGACCCGCCTCGGCGACGAATGCCTCGACCGCGCCCGGGCCGCAGGTCGGCGGGCGATGCGAGCCAGTGGCGACCCCTCGGGCGAGGGGCTGCCGTTCGGCGCCGTCGCCCACCTGCTTCCGGCCCACGCGCTCGAAGGGTTGAGCGGTGAGAGCTTCGATGCTGCTCTGTTCGCGAGGCTGCTCGAGACGGCGCGTGAGGTGCTGGCCCCTGCGGCTGACGAGTCGGGCGCTCCGGTGCTCCTCGTCGACGACGCCCACGCCCTCGACGCCTCGTCGGTCGCGATCGTCGACCGGCTGATGTCGCAAGGGGCGCTCTTCTGCATCGCAACTGTGGTGGTCGGCGCCCAAGCACCCGATGCGGTCACGCGATGGTGGCGCGACGAGCGGTCAGCGCGTGTGGATCTCGCAGAGCTCACCGAGATCGACGTCGACACATTGCTGCACATCGCCCTCGAAGGTCCGCTCACGGCGGAGGCCGCCGCCGCCTTGTGGCGGGCGAGCCGAGGCAACGTGCTCGCCCTCCGCGAGCTCGTCCTCGGGGCGCGTGCCGAGAACACCCTCGTGCAGCGCGACGACATCTGGACGTTGCGTGGCGAGCTACGTCCACCGCAACGCCTGCGCGAGCTGATCGAAGCTCGCATCGCCCGCCTCGATGCACCCGGCCGCGCGGCGCTGGAACGGCTGTCGCTGTGCCAGCCGCTCGCCCTCGCGCGTTTGGAAGCCGAGACCGGCCTCGCCGTGCTCGAGGAGCTCGACCTCGACGGGCTGATCGCCGTGACGCGCGACGGCCGCCGCGAAACGGTGCGGCTCGCCCACCCGCTGCACGGCGAGGTACTGCGTGCCGCGATCACGCCGCTGCGCCGGCGGGCGGTCCTGCTCGCCGAGGCGGAGGCGATCGAAACGCACGGCGCCCGCCGGCGCGAGGACCCCATCCGGATCGCGACGTGGCGGCTCGAGGCGACCGGACGTGCCGACCCTGCGCTGTTGCTCGCTGCCGCGCGCTTGGCGCGGTACGACCACAACTTCCGCCGCGCCGCGGATCTCTCGCGGGCGGCACTCGCCGCCGAGCCCTCCGCCTCCGCCGGGCTGGTGCTCGGCGAGGCCCTGTACAACCTCGGCAGCTTCGACGAGGCGGAGCGCATCCTTGCCGCGGCGTCCGGGCTGGCGGGGGACGACGAACTGGTCGCCCGTCTCACGACCGTGCGGCGACGCAACCTGTTCCGGGGCCTGCGGCGTGAGGCGGACGCGACCGCAGTCGCCGAGCAGGCGCTGGCGCGCCTCCGCGCGCGGACGGCGGTCGACGAGGTGCGCGCCGGCGAAGCCGAGGTCCTGGCGATATCCGGCCTGCCGCAGCAGGCCTTCACCGTGGTGGCGACGATCGACGCCACCACGCCGCGGTTGCGGGTGCTGGCCGCGATCCCGCGCGCGATCGCGCTGGCGATGACAGGGCAGACGTCGGAGGCGATTGCGCTCAGCGAGCAGGCGTTCGAAGAGCACCTCGCGCTGGGCGAAGACCTCGGTATCGCCGCGCCGGGGACGCACCTGGTGAATCAGCAGTTCGCCATGTCGCAGGCCGGCCGTCTCGACGAGGCCGACGCCAAGGGCCGGCAGTGGTTCGAGGTCGCAGCTCGGAGTCGGATACCGCTCGGTGTCATGTGGATCGGCCTGCATCTGGCCCGCTGTGCAGTACTACGCGGTCAACCGCGCAGCGCGCTCGAGTGGGCACGACGAGTGCGGTCCGCGATCGACACGTCCGGGCTCGAGGGGCTGCGGCCGGCGACCGATGCCGCCGCGGCGATGGCGCACGGCGTGCTGGGGGACGCCGAATCCAGCGCCCGCTGCGCCGACCAGGTCGACGGCGCCACCACCGGATTCGGCTACCTCGCCCCCGAGTTGCCGCTCGCCCGCGCTTGGGCGCTCATCGCCGCCGGCCAGTACGACCCGGCACGCAGACTCTTGGTCGAGGCCGCCGAGTCGGCGGAGCAACTCGCCCACCTGCCCGCCGCGGCCTGGCTGCTGCACGACGCCGCCCGGATCGGCGCCGCCGACGTCGCCGGGCGAATCGAGTCGATCGCCTCGCGGTGCGATAGCGAGCTGGTCGCCGCCCGAGCCGCCCATGCCGCTGCCTTGTCCGCCGTGGACACGTGGCAACTGGCGGCCGCCGGCGAGCGCTTCGCCAAGATCGGCGCCCGCCTGCTCGCGGCGGAGGCGTTCGCGGTCGCGGCCGACGCCAGCCGGCGTGACCGCGAGCAACGCCGCGCCGCCGCGCTCGACCAGCGCGCCGGCGAGCTCGTGGCTCAGTGCGAGGGCGCGATCACCGCCTCCCTCGCCGGTGCCGGCACCGTCGTGCCGCTCACCGAACGCGAGCGCGAGATCGCCGTGCTCGCGGCCGCCGGTCAGTCGAGCCGGGCGATCGCCGAGGGACTGTTCCTCTCTGTGCGGACGATCGACAACCACCTCGGCCGCGTCTACGACAAGCTCGGCGTGTCCAACCGCGCCGAACTGGCGTCCGTGCTCGATCGCACGCGAGGCGACAGATGACACCAGTCCAGCTCGAGCTCGTCCGAGCCTCCTATTCGTCGCTGCCCGACGGCGGCGCGGCGATGGCTGCCGCCTTCTACCGCAATCTGTTCGAGGTCGCCCCCGAGGCGCGCGGGCTGTTCGCGACCGAGCCCGACGTGATGGCTGTCAAGTTCTCCGCCGAGCTGGCGGCGATCGTCGAGGCGATCACGTCGTACGAGACGTTCGCCCCGCGCGTCCGCGAGCTCGCCGTTCGGCATGTCGGCTACGGCGTGCAGCCGCACCACTATCGGGCCGTCGGTCAGGCCCTCATCCGAGCCCTCGCCGCGCACCTTGACGAGAGCTGGGACGGGGAACTGGAGGCGGCGTGGCAGCGCGCCTACAACCTGGTGGCGGAGCTGATGATGGACGCGGCCGAAAGACAGGATGAACGCGCCTAGCGGCCGCCGGCACGGTCTCAGACCGCAGCAGGCTGGAGCTTCGCCGACGCCTGCTCCATGCCGATCAGCATCGCCCGCGCGATCACACCGAAGGCGGCCACCCACGCTTCGTTGACCTCCGGTGTGAACGCCTCGCCGAGCCCCTGCTCGAGCGTCCACAGGAACGCCTCGCCGACGAGGTCGAAGTGCGCCGGTACAACTCCGTACCGGACGTGGCGGGCTCCCAGCCGCACGAGGAACGGCGCCACCTGCTCGATGTCCTCGAGCCCGTCGACGGCGGTCTTGACGGCGGCCATCGTCCTGCTCGCCTGGAGCGCGATGTCGTCGCCGAACAGCGCCCGGGCCTCCGGTGCGAGCGTGAAGATCCGCTCGTAGAACAGCATTCCCGCCACGTCGGCGATCGGCAGCACGTCGGCGAACGATGACTGGACGAGCACTATCTGCTCGGGTGTGATCCCATGGTCGGGGGCATCTTGAACGTATGAATTCTCCATGCGTCGATTAGACGCGAGGTCGCCGCTCGTCCGGCAGAGTACGGCCTACTCAATTGCCGGAGCCGCGGTACTCAGTCCCTTTCTGATCGCATGTCTCTGATCGCGTCGCGGACGCGGTCGACGATCGAGACGAACGGGCCGACCAGCAGGTTCCCGATCGCGCTCTCAGGCGCCATGCGGTGCGCGTGCGTGGGCGCGAATCGCTCGACGAGCTCGAACGCTCGGCGCATGCGTGTGCCCGCTTCGCGCTCGGCTTGTTCGAGGAGGGGGAAGACGTTCGCCTCCTCGCTCGACGCATGCTGTTCCACGCTGGAGCGGAAGTCGAGGAACTCGACCTGGAACGTGTCCGAAGCCGGGTCCATCCCCTCGAGACGCGCCAGTACCTTCTTCGCCTCGTCCTCCTCGGCGGTCCGCGCTTGGGCGACGCGCTTGCCTTCCTCACCCAGCTTGCGCAGTGCCGGATAGACCACCATCTCCTCGGCTGTCTCGTGGACAGCCAGCAGTCGGACCAGTTGTTGGAACGTCTCGGCGCGGGAGTCGCTCCCGCCGGTCGCGATCTCCCCCATCAACCTCCGCACCTCCGCGTGCTGCTCGGCGATCAGGTCGACCGTTCGTTGAGTCGGTTGCGTATCGGTCATTGAAACTCCCTTCCGACGACTGCTCGACCGCGTTCTCTACCCACCATCGGCAACGCGGGAGACGGACTGCCGGGTTCGCCGTCAATGTTGCGGTTGACCGTTTCGGATGCGGGGAAGCAGTCGTGCGGCGTCAAGCAGAACGGCGTCGTCCAACCACAAGTCGTCAGCCACAAGTCGTCAGCCACAAGTCGTCAACCGCAAGTCGTCAACCACACAAGGAGCCCGCGGACCGCTATGAACTCACTCGGCCTCGTCGATGTGGCCGTCATCGGGGGCGGTCCCGCCGGACTATCGGCGGCGCTGTGGTCGGCGCGGTATCGCCGGCGCGTCCTGCTCGTCGACGCCGGCAGGCAGCGCAACCGGCGTACGGCCAGGTCGCACGGCTACCTGGGGATGGACGACGCTGCGCCGGATGACCTGGTCGAGCGCGCGTTGGCCGACGTGCTGGCGTACCCGGAAGTGGCGCGCGTCTGTCCTGCGAACGTGCTGGACGTCACCGCCGACGCGGGTAGTCCGGGCCGCTTCCGACTGCGCCTCGACGACGGCCGGCACGCGGACGCCCTGCGGTTGATCCTGGCAACCGGAGTCGTCGACGAGTTGCCGAATATCGAACACTTCGACCAGTACTACGGCAGCGCGGTGTTCACGTGCCCGACGTGCGACGGGTACGAGGCGCAGGGCAAGCGCGTGGTCGCGATCGGCGACGACGAGCACATCAGCGCCTTCGCGTTGGGACTGCTCGACTGGGCGGCGTCGGTGGCGCTGGTCGTCGCGCCCGACGCCACGCCGGTGCGGACGGGCGAGACCGATCGCGTGGGATCGGCCGGTGTCGAGATCTTCCGCGGTACGCCGACCGCCCTCGAGGGGAGCGGTGGAGTGCTGCGGGGGGTGCAACTCGACGACGGCACATACGTCGCCTGTGACGTCATGTTCTGCACCGTGCGCAACGTCCAACACAGCGATCTCGCGAGTCGCTTGGGTTGCCAGATGACCGACGACGGCTGCGTCGCCGTCGACGGCGACGGAAGGACCACCGTGGAGCATGTGTTCGCGGCTGGCGACATGACGCCTGGCCCGCACATGGTTCAGGTAGCGGCCGCCGAGGGTGCGCGTGCGGGTGTTGCCGCCGCCTTGTCGCTGCGAGGCGAGCGCGGCGCGCCGGGCTCGCCGCATCCGGCACCGGAACCGAGCGAGGTGTTGTCGGGCTGACCCCATCAACCGGTGCCGCAGGTGCTACGGCCGCGGTCCGTCGGTGTCGCGTGCTTCCGGTTCACCGGGCGGCGACGGTTTCGGACGCGGCTCGGGCACCATGCTCTCTGCGTCAGGACCGGCCGGCCTGTCCAACACACCGGGCGACCGTGTCCCGCGTCCCATGGGATCGACGTGCGGCCGATCGTCGGCGTGACGGTCCGCCTCCTCGGGGTGCTGACGCGTCAGCGTGAACCACGCCACGAGGAGGATGATGGCGATCCCGCCTCCGACGATCACCACCCATGCCATCGCGGGGGTGCCTCGTCATGAGTCGGATCGACCGACGATCGTGTCACGTCTCCCGCATACCCGGTCCGTCACGCGGGCAGACGTCACCACGCGCCACCTGAGTGCCATAGGCGGTCGAGCAGTCTGAGCGAAGTCGTCACTTGGGTAGGGGTGACCCGTGCCCGGCGCACCGACCGCCGACTCGGTCCTCGCTGTCGAGGGCGGTGCGTACCGCTCCCACGAATGGCTCGCCACTTCGACGTCGCGCTTCGGAATGGTCGTCTTCCTGGCGTCCGACGTGATGCTCTTCGCGGCGTTCTTCTCGGCGTATTACGTGCTCCGCGGTGCCAATGGTCCCTGGCCGCCGGAGGGCGTCGAGCTCGACGTCGTGCGGGCGCTCATGGCGACGATCGTCCTGGTGTCCTCGTCGTTCACACTGGTCGCAGCCGACCGTGCCCTCGCCGCTGAACGGGCACAGGTGGCGCGGCGATGGGTGCTCGTCACCGTCGCGTTGGGAGCCGCATTCGCGGTCAACCAGGTGCTCGAGTACCTCGATTTGACGTTCGGCATCGACGACCATCCGTACGGGTCGGCCTATTGGATGCTGACCGGCTTGCACGGCGCCCACGTGCTCGCCGGACTGGCCGCGTTGCTGCTTCTGTTCGTGCGACTCGTCCGGGGGCGCGACCTGGCGCGGGTCGAGCCGTACGCCGGTGGCGTATCGCTGTACTGGCACATGGTCGACGCCGTCTGGGTGGCGGTCTTCCTGACGATCTGGGTCGTCCGGTGAGCAGCGGCTTCGGCGCGTTGCGCTGGATTCCAGCGCTGCCGATCGCGGTCGCAGCTGCGTTCATGGCGTGGACGCTGATGTCGGAGGGGACCGGAGCGGCAAGTGCTCAACCGGCCGAGGACGGGCGCGGCCTGTACCTGGTGCACTGCGCGTCATGTCATGGAGCCGATGGCACCGGCGTGTCGGAACGAGGCCCGTCGCTGCTGCCGGAGGGCCGGGCGGCCGCCGACTTCGTGCTGCGCACCGGCCGCATGCCGCTCGCCAACCCCGACATGCAGCCGAACCGCCGTCCGGTGCGTCTCACAGAGGGCGAGATCCGCGCCCTCGTCGACTACGTCGGCGAGATTGGCAACGGTCCCGACGTGCCGGCGATCGATCCCGACAGCGGTTCGCTCGCCAACGGCGCGCGACTGTTCCGCATCAACTGCGCCGCCTGCCATGTGTCGTCCGGGGCGGGCGCGCCGATCGGTAGGGGCGGGGTCGCACCATCATTGATGGAGTCGACTCCGACGCAGGTCGGCGAGGCGGTGCTGATCGGTCCCGGGGCGATGCCGGTGTTCGGCGCGCTGACCGACCAGGACCTCGACGACCTCGCTGCCTACGTCGAGCAGCTCCAGGAGGAGAACGCGACCGGGGCAACGTCGCTGGGCGGGGTCGGTCCCGTCGCCGAAGGCCTGGCGGCGTGGGCGATCGGCCTCGGCGCGATCGTGGCCCTCACGCGTTGGATCGGCTCGCCCTCCGACGCGCGACCGAACACCCGACCTGCCGACGACGAGACATGAACCGGGACGGCGACGTGCGCGCCAGGCGGGCGGCGATCGTCGCTTTTCTCGTTGCCGCTCTCGGCGGCGCGACGGCCGGGATCTCCGACCTGCTGGGCGTCGACACCTTCCCGTCACTGTCCGGTGTCGGCCTGGCGGTCGCGCTCTTCGCCACCGGCTTCGGACTCGTCGCGTGGGCGAAACATCTGGGGTTGGACGAACACGCCGTCGAGGAACGCGAGCCGCTCGAGATGAGCGATGAGGACCGCGCCGCATTGCGGCGGCATCTCGACGACTCGCGCGAGGAGCTCGGTCGCCGTGGGGTCCTGACCGGGCTCTTCGCGCTCGCCCTCGGGATGCTGGGTGTTGCGCTGATCGGGCCGATTGGCTCGCTCGACTCGCAGGCCGGCGGCGATCGCCGACGAACCCGCTGGCGGCCGGGTGTGCGCCTGGCGACGTCGGACGGCACGCCGGTGCGAGCTGATGTCGAGCGCTTCGACCAGCTGATCACCGTCTTTCCCGCGGATGCACTGGCCGCCGACGACTCGCAGGTGGTGCTCGTGCGCGTGCGTCCGGAGCTGCTCGCCGAGCGGACCGTCGCCGGCGGCGCTGTCGCCGGCTGGGTCGCCTACTCCAAGATCTGCACCCACGCCGGATGTTCGGTGGGGCTGTTCGGCATCGACAGCAGGCCGCCGATCGAGCTGCGCGAGCTCATCTGCCCCTGCCACCAGTCGGTGTTCGATCCGCTCGACGCGGCCCGGCCCGTCGGCGGTCCCGCGACGCGTCCGCTCCCGCAGCTCCGGCTGGGCATCGACGACGAAGGCATGCTCATCGCGCTCTCGGACTTCGAGCAACCGGTCGGCCCGATCGCCTGGGACGAAGGGTGACGCACGATGAGGAGCGAGGCGTGAAGGAGCAGCGCAGGCCGCCGCGCACAGAACGCATCGTCGATGCGATCGCCGGTCGCCTGGGCGCCGGCCGCAGCGCAGCCAAGGCCGGCCGCAAGGTGTTCCCGAACCATTTCTCGTTCCTGTGGGGCGAGATCGCGCTCTACAGCTTCGTCGTGCTGGTGGCGACCGGGATCTACCTGACGTTCTTCTTCGAGCCGTCGCAGGAACGTGTGACCTACGAGGGCTCGTACGAACCGATGCGCGGGCAGGACGTGTCGGCCGCGTACGACTCGGTGATGCGCATCTCGTTCGACGTGCGCGCCGGTCTGCTCGTCCGCCAGGTCCATCACTGGGCGGCACTCGTCTTCGTCGCCGCGATCGCGCTGCACATGTTCCGCGTGTTCTTCACCGGCGCCCACCGCCGCCCGCGCGAGATCAACTGGGTGATCGGAGCGTTGCTGCTCGTGCTGTCGTTGGCCGGCGGCTTCAGCGGCTATTCGCTACCCGACGATCTGCTCTCCGGCAGCGGCCTGCGGATCACGTACTCGATCGTCCTCTCGCTGCCGCTGGCCGGCGAGCAGCTCGTCAACTCACTGTTCGGCGGCGAGTGGCCCGGCACCGAGATCATCAGCCGTCTCTACGCCGTGCATGTCGTCCTCATCCCGGCCGCGATCGTCGCCCTGCTCACAGTGCACCTGATCGTGCTCGTCCGCCAGAAGCACACACAGTTCCCGGGACCCGGCCGCACCGAACGGAACGTGGTCGGTTTGCGCGTCTGGCCCGGGTTCGCGATGAAGTCGGTCGGGCTGTTCTTCCTGACCGCCGGCGTGCTCACCGCCCTCGGCGCGGTGCTGCACATCAACACCGTCTGGCTGTACGGGCCGTACCAGCCTTCGGCGGCGACGTCGTATTCACAACCGGATTGGTACATCGGTTTCCTCGAAGGATCACTGCGGCTGTTCCCGCCGTGGGAGACGCGCGTCGGCGGGTTCGTGATCAACCAGCTCGTCTACTCCGGCGTCGTCGTCCCCGGCTTGATCTTCGCGGCGGTCTTCCTGGCGCCCTGGATCGAGCGCCGCATCACGGGTGACGGGGCAGAGCACCATCTCCTCGATCGCCCGCGCGATGCGCCCGGCAGGACGGCGACCGGCGCCGCCGGGGTGATGCTGGTCACCATCCTGTTCGTCGGCGGCGGCCAGGACGTCGTGGCCCGGATGCTCGACACCCCGGTCGGCCGTGTGACGGTCGCGCTGCAACTGCTGGCGTTGATCGCACCGCCGGTGACCTGGTTCGTGACATGGAACGTGTGCAGGGCGCTGCAGCAACG
This sequence comes from Ilumatobacter sp., assembly GCA_035641795.1. Classification (GTDB taxonomy): domain Bacteria; phylum Actinomycetota; class Acidimicrobiia; order Acidimicrobiales; family Ilumatobacteraceae; genus Ilumatobacter. The sequence continues at coordinate 3,517 of DASQTR010000407.1, read as the reverse complement.
TCCCTACCCGGATCGCACCGAGCGCGCCGTCGCCATCGTGCGAGATCGCGTGGGCGGCTACCACACGGTCGGCGAAGCGGCGGCGCCGACGGAGGCCCTCGACGCCGAACTTCAGCAGCCCGTGACCGAAGGCTCGGCGACGAAGGGTGACCCGTGACAGCGTGGCAGTCGCTGCCGGGTCCGCCGCTCACGTCCGAGGCGGAGCGGGTGCGTGACGTGTGGACGTTGTTCGCGCTGCTCGCTGCCGCAGTCGGCTTGATCGTCGTCGCGCTCGTCGTGTACTGCGTGATCCGCTTCCGCAAGCGCGACGACCGTCTGCCTCGGCAGAAGCGCTACAACATCCCGATCGAGGTTGCCTACACCTCGATTCCGCTGCTGATCGTGATCATCCTGTTCGTGGTCACCGCAGTCAGCGTGCGCACCGTCGACCGTGTGCGTGCTGGTTCACCCGACGTCACCGTCGAGGTGCTGGGCTTCCAGTGGCAGTGGCAGTTCACGTACCCCGACCAGGGTGTCGTGGTCACCGGAACCGACGAAGCGCAGCCCGAGCTCGTGTTGCCCAGCGAATCTCGGGTGCGCTTCCGCCTCACGTCCGCCGACGTGATCCACGCCTTCTGGATCCCTGGGTTCCGCTACAAGCGCGACGTGATTCCGGGCGAGGTCCTCGAGTTCGACGTGAACGTGCTGGAGCGCACGGGCGATTTCCCGAACAGCGGCATCTGCGCCGAGTTCTGCGGCGTCGACCATGCCTACATGCGCTTCGACGTGCGCATCGTGACGCGGGACGAGTTCCAGGCCTGGGCTGCCGAAAGCTCGCAGCAGTCGCCGGCGGAGGCCGAGTCTTGAGCGTCGACCTCAACCGGCCGGTCGAGCTCGAGATCGACGACGTGCTCGCCGAGTCACCGCTTCCCGAACGCGGGTTGCCGCGGACGCTGACCGGCTGGGTCACGACGACCGACCACAAGGCGATCGGTGTGGCCTACGCCGTCACCGCGCTCGTGTTCCTCGCGATCGGCGGCGCGCTCGCCGGCCTCATGCGCGCCGAGCTGACAGAGCCCGGCATACAGGTCGTCGAGCCGTCGACGTACAACAGCATCTTCACCATGCACGGCAGCGTGATGGTGTTCCTGTTCGCGGCGCCGTTCGGCTTCGCGCTCGCCAACTACCTCGTGCCGCTGCAGATCGGCGCTCCGGACATGGCGTTCCCGCGCCTCAACGCGCTGTCCTACTGGCTCTACCTGTTCGGCGGCGGCATCATGCTGCTGGGGTTCGTCAGCGAGGGCGGGGCCGCCGACTTCGGTTGGTTCGCGTATCCCCCGCTGGCCGGTCCGCGGGGGTCGCCCGGCCTCGGCGGTGACTTCTGGATCGTGTCGGTGATCCTGACCGGCACGTCTGGCACGTTGAGCGCGGTCAACGTGATCACGACGGTCACCACGATGCGAGCGCCGGGGATGACGCTGTTCCGCATGCCGATCCTGACGTGGAACCTGTGGCTGGCGTCGTTCATGGTGGTGTTCGCGTTCCCCGTGCTGAGCGGCGCGATGATGATGCTGCTCGCCGACCGCCAGTTCGGCGCCCACTTCTTCGAGCCTCAGCTGGGCGGGTCGCCGATCCTGTACCAGCACCTGTTCTGGTTCTTCGGTCACCCAGAGGTGTACATCATCGCCCTCCCGTTCTTCGGTGTGGTGTCCGAGGTCATCCCGGTCTTCTCGCGCCGTCCGCTGTTCGGCTACAAGGGAATCGTCCTGGCGACGCTCGGCATCACCGCACTGTCGACGTCGGTGTGGGCGCATCACATGTACACGACCGGTGTCGTCGCCTTGCCGTTCTTCGCCGCGACCACGTTTCTCATCGCCGTCCCGACCGGCGTGAAGGTGTTCAGCTGGATCGGCACGATGTGGGGCGGCTCGCTCACGTTCCAGCCACCGATGCTGTTCTCGCTCGGCTTTCTCGTGACGTTCGTGATCGGCGGTCTGAGCGGGGTGATCCTCGCCTCGCCGACGCTCGACTTCCACCTCCACGACTCCTACTTCGTCGTCGCCCACTTCCACTACGTGATGGGCGGCACAGTCGTCTTCGCGCTGTTCGCGGCCATCTACTTCTGGTGGCCGAAGGTGACCGGTCGCTTCCTGTCGCCGACGCTCGGGAAGATCCACTTCTGGCTGCTGCTGATCGGTTTCCACGTGACGTTCTTCGTGATGCACCTGATGGGCTACCAGGGGCTCCCCCGCCGGGTCGTCGACTACCCGGCGATGGACGCCTACGAGCGGTGGAATGTGATCGCCACCGTCGGGTACGCGATCCAGGCGCTGTCGATGGTTCCGTTCGTGATCGCCGTGGTGCGTTCGCTGCGCCGGCCGGCAACGGCCGGAGCCGACCCCTGGCACGCCAACTCGCTCGAGTGGTCGACGACATCGCCACCTCCCCACCACAACTTCGTCTGGATGCCGCCCATCCGCTCCGAGCGCCCGACGTTCGACTTCCGCTGGCTCGACGATCCCGACGTGAGCGCCATCGGGCCGAACGACGCGTGGCGGGCTCGCCGTGACCACGACACCCAATGGCTGCCGTTGCACCAGTGGATCGACCATCCCGACGTCGAACCCACCGGCAGCGACCGACCAACCGAACGCGAACCTCAGGGCGAGGACCCGCCGGCGTGAAGCTGTCGCGGCTCATCTGGATTGGCGGCGCGGTGCATTTCGCGTTCTTCACCGTCGTGTACGCGATCGTCGCCGACGACGCGGCGGGCCTGACGCTGTTCGCCGCGGGCATCGCGTTCGCCGGTTTGGTGGCGGCAGCCACGTGGGTGTGGTGGCGCCGCCACGGCGACCTTGCCTCTGATCGCGCCGACGCCGATGCGTCGGAGGAATCCGGCCCGGTCGGCGTGTTCGCCGCGGCCAGTCTTCGACCGCTCGCGCTCGGCGCCGGGATGACCGGGATCGTGCTCGGGGTCGTGATCGGTGTGTGGATGACGTTGGTCGGCCTCGCCATCGTCGCCTCGCAGGTGGCGCTGCTCGTGCGGGACACCGACTCATGAGGTGCATGTCGTGATCGGCCACGCCTCGGTCGGTCACCACGGCCTGCTCGCCGCCGGAGGGCTGCTGGCGGTGGCGGCGTACGCCGTGCTGTGGAGCCGCCGCCCGAGGTCCGGCGTCGTCCAGCCGGTCATGTGGACGGTCGGCGTTGGCGTCGTGCTCGCGGCCACCGCGCCGTCGCTGGAGCGGGCGGCCGAAGGCTCCTTCACCTGGCACATGGCGCAACACCTCCTCCTCGGGCTGATCGCCTCGCCGTTCCTGGTGCTTGCTCGGCCCGGCCGGCTCGCCGCGGAGCTGTCACCGGCGCTGCGGAGCCATGGCCGTGCACTGCGTGGCGGGCGGTGGCGTCCGCTGGTCGCCGCCGCGCTGGCCGTCGTGTTGATGTTCGTCGTTCACGCCGGCCCCGTTTACGACCTGGCGTTGCGGCACCAACTCGCACACGACGTGCAACATGTGCTGTTCGTCCTCGCCGGTGTGCT
>DASQTR010000406.1:0-5142 GCA_035641795.1 Ilumatobacter sp. | reverse complement strand
GGGCGTCACCGAGGTTGGTGACCACCTCAACGTCGCCCGCTGGCTGCTGCAGCGGATCGCCGAGGACTACGACGTCGTCGTCACCTTCGCAGCCAAGCCGCAGAAGGGTGACTGGAACGGTGCCGGCTGCCACACCAACTTCTCGAGCAAGTCGATGCGCGAGAGCTACCCGGCTGTGATCGCCGCCGTCAACGCCGTCGCCAAGAACTACCTGCAGCTCGTCAAGAACTACGGGCACGACATCGAGAGCCGCCTCACCGGTGCCCACGAGACTGCGCCGTGGGACAAGTTCAGCTACGGCGTCTCCGACCGCGGCGCCTCGATCCGCATCCCGTGGCAGGTGGAGAAGGACGGCAAGGGGTATGCCGAGGACCGCCGCCCCAACGCCAACTGCGATCCGTATGTGGTAACTCGCCTGCTGACTGAGACGGTCTGCGGTAGCGACGCCTCTAGCGCCTCCGGCAACGGAGTCAGGAAGCCGGCGGTCAAGCGGGTCGCCGCCAAGAAGTGAGGGTCGCGGACCCCGCCACGAGCACCGAACGAAGGGGCCCCGTGATCGGGGCCCCTTCCGCTATCCGCGAGAAGGTGGCCGAACAGCTCGCCACCAGAGCAGACTGAGGAGGTGAACTCCATGCTCGACCAGCAACGCGACTACGTGCTGCGCACCGTCGAGGAGCGCGGTGTGCGGCTCGTGCGGCTGTGGTTCACCGACGTGCTCGGCAATCTGAAGAGCTTCGCGATCAGCCCGGCCGAGCTGGAGAACGCGCTCGACGACGGGATGACGTTCGACGGGTCGTCGATCGACGGCTTCTCGCGCATCCAGGAGGCCGACGTGCTCGCCGTGCCCGACCCTGACACGTTCGAGATCATCCCGTGGGGCGAGCCGGGCGCCCCTGAGGCGCGCGTGTTCTGCGACATCGTCGGTTTGGACGGCACGCCCTTCCTCGGCGATCCGCGGCAGGTGCTGCAACGCAACGCGCAGGCCGCGCGCGACCTGGGTTACACGTTCTACATCGCGCCCGACATCGAGTTCTTCTACTTCGAGCCGCCCAAGCTGGGTCTCAAGCCGCAACCACTCGACAACGACGGCTTCTTCGACCTCGGCACGCTCGACGCCACCGGCGACCTCCGAAAGCAGACGATCCGCAACCTCGAGCTGCTCGGCATCCCCGTCGAGTACTCGTTCCACGAGGACAGCCCCAGTCAGCAGGAGATCGACCTGCGCCACACCGACGCGCTCACGATGGCCGACAGCGTGATGACGTTCCGGCTGGTGGTGAAGGAGGTTGCGGCCGCGCACGGCGTGCACGCCACCTTCATGCCCAAGCCGCTCGAGGGCGTGCAGGGCTCCGGCATGCACCTCCACATGTCGCTCTTCCGCGGCGACGACAACGCCTTCTTCGACGAGCACGACCCGTACCGCCTGTCGGCGCTGGCCAAGTCGTTCATGGCCGGCCTGCTGCGCCACGCCGGCGAGATCACGGCGATCACCAACCAGACGGTCAACAGCTACAAGCGACTGATCCCGGGCTTCGAGGCGCCGGTCCACGTGAGCTGGGCGCGCAACAACCGCAGCGGGTTGATCCGCGTCCCGATCGCCAAGAAGGGCAACCCGACGGCGACCCGCATCGAGTACCGCTCGCCAGACCCCGCCTGCAATCCCTACCTCGCGTTCAGCGTCATCCTCGCCGCCGGCATGCGCGGCATCGCCGAGGGATACGACCTGCCGGAGGAGGCGGATGCGAATCTGTTCGAGATGGACGACGCCGCGCTCGCCAAGCTCGGCATCACGCAACTGCCGCAGTCGCTGTCCGACGCCCTGTCCGTGATGGAGCACTCCGAGCTCGTCCAGGAGGCGCTCGGCGAGCACATCTTCGAATGGTTCCTGCGCAACAAGCGCCGCGAGTGGCGCGACTACAAGACCCACGTCAGCCAGTTCGAAATCGACCGCTACCTCCGAGCGATCTGAGATGAGGTTCGAGGGCGACGGGGAACGGATGCTGGCGGTGTTCGGCAGCGCCACCGCACCCGAGTTGGCGCGCACGCTCGATCTCGCCGGCTACGCGTGGAAATCGGTCGCCTCACCCGACGAGGCGGCCGAGCACGAGCCGGCCGACGGCTGGCAGGCGATCGTGGTCGAGTGCACGGCCGACGCCGACAGCGCCTGGGCGTTCCTGCGTGTGCTCCACAAGTCCAGCGCAGCACAGGCCAAGGTGCTGCTGCTGATCGGCGGCGGCCAGCTCGCCGACCTCGAACTTCGCCACGACCTCTACGACGACTTCTGCCTGACGCCGTTCCATCCGAGCGAGCTCGAGGCGCGTCTGCGTCACCTGCTGGTCGCGACCGGCGGCGCCGTGGCCACCGCACACCTGGTCGAGTACGGCGACCTGGTGCTCAACCTCGAGACCTACCAGGCGACGATCTCGAAGCGTCCGCTGGACCTCACGTACATGGAGTACGAGCTGCTCAAGTTCCTCACCCAGAACCCTGGGAAGGTGTTCACGCGCGAGATGCTGCTGTCGCGTGTGTGGGGCTACGAGTACTACGGCGGCGCGCGCACGGTCGACGTCCACATCCGGCGCCTGCGCGCCAAGCTCGGTGAGGAGCACGCCGGCCTGATCCAGACCGTGCGATCGGTCGGCTACCGCTTCGGTCAGTCGAGATGGGGTTCCTGACGGCGCACTCGTGTGAGCGGCGGGTCGAAGACTCGGATCGCCTTCCACATCGGTTCGACCTCGTAGTCCCAGTACTTGGTGCTGTCGATCTCGATCGCGCGACTGCCTACGATGCCGCCGGGTAGATGCCCGTTGTAGATGCGCACGCTGGTATAGAGCTTCGGCGAGAGCTCGACTGCGTGGCGGTGGGGTGCGCTGGTGCGCCAGACTTCGCGGTCGTCGGGCTCGGCGTGCACCACGAGGTTGGCCCAGTAGTCGTCTGCGAGCTCCATCGAGGTGTACGACAGGATCCCCGGGTACGACTTGAACTCGTCGATCAGGAGGACGTCGATTGCATCGGTCCTCTCCCACGGGAACTCGTTGCGACGGTTGCCGAAGAAGCCGACGATGCACGTGCGCAGTGAGTCGCGGATGTGGACCGGCTCGCACACGACGGTGCGGCGGTGCAGGCTGTGCACGGTCCAGGTGAACGGCCGGTGCCGCCAGACGTCGACCTTGCCGGCGTCGGCGGAGCGCAGCAGCGTGCGCAGGTCCTGGAGCATGTAGGCCATGACGTCGAGGTCGGGCGCGAACAGCGAAACGTCGGCACACGGGTGTCCGGGTGCGGTCTCGTACTCACTCAGTTCGACGACGTCGCCGTCGGTCACTACCGCCCCTTCGATTGCCTCCCTGCAGCCAAAAGACTACTGCCACGCGTACACCGCGGTTCGACACCTCCTGAGGCGAACGGCAATCAGGCGAACGGCGATCAGACGGACGGCGATCAGACGAACGGCGATCAGGCGAAGAGCGCCACTGTTGCCGCGGCGATCGTTGCCGCGAACACGTAGCGGCCGTCCTCGGTGAGGTGCACGCCATCGGCGGTGATGATGCCCGGTTCGTCGCCATGCACGAACCAGTCGGCGATCATGCTGTCGGCGCGCTGGCCGAGCGTTTCGCGCAGGACGGCATTGGCGGTCTCGACCTGCGACTGGCGGTCGCGAATCCAGATGTCGACCCAGACCACCGGCGCATCCGCTGGTATGGCGGCGAGCAGATCCGCGACGTCGTCACCGAACCGCTCGGGCGACACTTCAGCCCCGACGTCATTGGTGCCGAGTGCGATCACCCACAGCTCCGGCTGGGCCACCTCAGCGATGCGCCCGACGATGTCGATCCCCGGGTCGGGGCCGTCGCCGCGGGCGATGCGCCGGTTCTCGGCGCCGTCGATCGCGACGACGTCGATGCCGAGCCCCTCCAGGTACGCGGCGATCTCCGCCTCCGCCGACTCCGTGAGCGAGTCACCGACCACGGCAGCAGTAGTCGGCAGCTCGACGGGCAGCGCGTCCCGAGGCGGGAGCGAGGCCTGCGGCAGGTGTGGCGGGGGGGCCTCCGGCAAGTCGGGGAGCACCGCGACGCCGCCGCTTCCGCCGCCGCCGTCGAGCGACTGCTCCGGCGCCATCTCTACATCGGCACCGTCGAACTCCGCACCGGGCGATGTCGTGGCCGGGACGAGCGCGCGTACGCCAGAGTCGGATCCGTCGAGCCCGCATCCCGCGATCAGCAGTGCCACGATCGGCACCAGCGACCATGGCGCGCGGCGACGAAGGTCGCGAGTGCTCGGCATGCCACCCATTGTGCCCGCCACGGCAGGCACGATCGCGTCAGTCGAGCCGCTGTATCCGACGCGCGAGGCGGCGATGCACGGCGAGCATCTCCTCCAGCCGCTCCTCCGCCACGATGCGGCCGCCGGCCACGACCGGATGTCCGGCCACGACCGTGTCGCGTGCGCCGATCGGTCCGCAGCGCATCCACGCCTCGATCGGGTCGGCAGCGGCGCCCGCGAACGCGGGACCGGTCAGCAACCAGACTGCGATGTCACCGACGGCGCCCGGTGCGAGCACGCCGAGCTCACCGGTGCGGCCCAGGCACGCGGCACCGCCGAGCGTCGCCATCTCGAGCGCCATGCGCGCGGTCCCGGCCGGCGCGCCGTTGCGCAGCTTGGCCAGCAGCATGGCCTGTCGCGCCTCCAGCCACAGTGAGGCCGAGTCCGCCGACGACGAGCCGTCGACCCCGAGCCCGACTGCGACACCGGCCGCCCGCAGATCGACCACGGGCGCGATCCCCGACGCCAGGATCAGGTTGCTCGACGGGCAGTGGGCGGCCGACACGCCGGCACTGCCGAGGCGGCGTATCTCGTCGCCGTTCGGCATCACGCAGTGGGCGACCCACGTACGGCTGTCCGCCCAGCCCGTGCGCTCCAGGTACTCCGTCGGCCGGCAGCCGAAGTGGGCGATGCTGTACTCGTCGTCCTCGACGTTTTCTGCGAAGTGCGTGTGCAGCCGGACGTCGAGCCGCTCGGCGAGCTCGGCGGTGCGCACCATCAGCTCCTCCGTGACGCTGAACGGCGAGCACGGTGCCAAAGCGATCCGCGTCATCGCACCCCAGGCGCGGTCGTGGTGGCGGTTCACGGCATCCTCGCTCGCGG
>DASQTR010000405.1:0-13026 GCA_035641795.1 Ilumatobacter sp. | reverse complement strand
TGGCGTCACCGCCTACCGCGTCGCGTTCGGCGACGCCAAGGCGCGCCCCGGGCGTCAGCCCGTCGCCTTCGAAGGCGCGGACCTGTGGATCGTGCCGAACCCGAGCGGGCTCAACGCCCACGAGACGATCGCCTCGCTCGCCGCCGCGTACCGCGAGCCGGCGGTGGCTGCGGGTGTCGTCGACGACCGGGCGGCATGATGTGTCGGTGCAAAAGCCGCTTCGAGTCGCATACACGCTCGAGCAGTGCTGGCACGAGGTCCCCGGCGGTTCGGCGGCTGCCGCGCTCCACGTCGCGCGGCGTTTGATCAACCGGGCGGATATCGAGCTGATCGGCGTCGCCGGCCGCCACCGCCGCCAACCGGAGCCGGCCTTCCGCCCGCCGACCGACATCCATGCGCTGCCACTCGCACGGCCGTGGCTCTACGAGACGTGGAATCGCTTCGAGTGGCCCGCCGTCGAACGAGTGGCAGGAACGGTCGACGTCTGCCACTCCACGATCGCGATCCCTGCGGCGACGAAAGCGCCGCACGTCGTGACCGTGCACGACGTGGCCTTCGTCCGGACTCCCGACCGCTTCACCCGGCACGGCGTGCGGGTGATGAAGGCGGGCTTGGAGCGATGTCGGCGTGCCGACCTCGTGCTGTGCCCGAGCGCGGCCACGCTGGGGGATCTCGTCGAGCTCGGATTCGATTCCCGCCGTCTCCGGCGTGTTCCCTGGGGGGTCGAAGCGCTGCCCGTGTCCGACGCCGACGTCATGCGTGTGCGTTCGACATTCGCGCTGCCGGAACGTTTCGTCCTCTATGTGGGAACGGTCGAACCGCGCAAGAACGTGACGCGCCTGGCGCAAGCCACCGCGACGCTCGACGAACAGTTGCCGCTCGTGGTCGCCGGTTCGCCAGGATGGGGCGATGCCGGTTCCGGCGCGGACGGCGTGCAGTTCCTCGGTTTCGTGCCCGAGCGCGATATGCCGGCCCTGTACGCGACCGCCACCGTGTTCGCGTATCCGAGCCTGGACGAGGGGTTCGGGATGCCCGTCGCCGAGGCGATGGCGTACGGCCTGCCGGTCGTGACGAGCCGCGGCACGGCCACGGAGGAGACTGCCGGCGGCGCCGCCGTGCTCGTCGATCCCGCCGACGTCGAGTCGATCCGTGACGGGCTTACCACCGCGCTCGACGACGCTCGTCGACTCGCGGTGCGAGGGCGTGCGCGCGCCGCCGAGCTCAGTTGGGACGCCGCCGCCGAGGCAACAATGGCGGCGTACCGCGAGGCGATCGCATGAGCGAGCTGGACGTCGCCGTCAACCTGTTGTGGCTTGCGCCGGGCCGCGTCGGCGGCTCCGAGCAGTATCTCGTCCGGCAGCTCGCGGGCTTGCCGCCTGCGAGCGGCATCGTGCCGCGGCTGATGTGCCAGCGCCCGTTCGTGCCTGCACACAGCGATCTGACCGACCGGTACGAGACGAATGTCTTGCCGCTCGACCGCGACTGGCGCGGCGTACGCGTGGGCGCCGAGCACACATGGCTGGCAGCTCGCGTGCGCACCGCCGACGTCGTCCACCACGGCGGCGGCACCGTGCCGATCGCCGCTCGCCGGCCGATTCTTCTCACGATTCACGACCTGCAGTACCTCGCCCACCCGGACTACTTCTCGACCACGCGACGCGCGTACCTGCGCTGGATGGTGCCGCGCTCGGTGAGGCGGGCGGCGGTCGTCGCCGTTCCCTCGGCGTTCGTGCGGGGGACGGTCATCGAAGCCTTCGGTGTCGCCGACGAGCGCGTCGTCGTCGTGCCGCACGGCGTTCCTGATGCAACGCCGATCGAGGGGTCTGCGATCGAAGCGGTCCGCGAGCGATTCGGTCTTGGCGCCAGGCCGTATCTCGTGTATCCGTCCGTCACGCACCCGCACAAGGGACACGCCGCGCTGGTCGAGATGATGGCGACGCTCGACGGCGATCTCGCGCTGGTGCTCACCGGAGGGGTGGGCGCGGCTGAGGCGGACCTCATGTCCGCGATTCGCGGTCGTGGGCTGACCGGGCGCGTGATCCGCACCGGTCGCGTGGCAGACGCCGACCGGGATGCGCTGATCGCCGGCGCTGCGGCGCTCGTCTTTCCGAGTGAATACGAAGGTTTCGGGGCGCCATTGGTGGAAGCGATGGCGCTCGACACGCCGATCGTCGCCAGTGCCCAGCCGGCGGTGCGCGAGGTGGTAGGCGACGCGGCGTTGTCGGTCGACGAGGGCGGTGACGGCGAGGCATGGGCGGCAGCAGTGGCGCGGGCGCTCGACATGCGCGCCGAGCTCGTCGCCGCGGGCCGCCTGCGTCGGCGACAGTTCACGCTCGACGTATCCGGGGCGGCACTGGCCGCGGCATACCGTCAGGCGGCGCGCGGATGAGGATCGTCGTGCTCTGCCCGCACTTCGAGCCCGATACCGCCCCGACCGGCGTCGTGATGACGCGCATCGTCAGCGAGCTGGCGCGCCGCGGGCACGAGCTGCATGTCGTGACGTCGCTGCCCTGGTACCGGGCCCATCGCATCGAGCCCGAGTGGAGCAGCGGGTGGACGGCGACGGAGGCGACCAGCTGGGGCTCGGTCACTCGGGTGCATCCGTTTCCGGGTGACGACAAGTCGAACGTCGCGCGGCGGGCCGTCGGGTTCGCCGGCTTCTCGGCCCTCGCCGGGCTCGCCGGTGCACGCGCCGGTGGTGTGTTCCGCTGCGCCGACGCGGTGTTAGCGATGTCACCGCCGCTGTCGCTCGGCCTCACCGGATGGACGGTCGGCGTCGTACGCGGTGCGCCGCTGGTGTTCAACGTCCAAGACATCTTTCCCGACGCCGCCGTCCGCACCGGCGCCATCAGCAATCGGTGCGTGATCGCGGTGGCGGCCTGGCTGGAACGGATGACCTACCGCCGGGCGGCGGCGGTGACCGTGCTGAGTGAGGACCTGCGCCGCAATGTCGCCGCCAAGGCCGGCCGCGATCGGCAAGGCATCGTGCACGTGATCCCGAACTTCGTCGACACCGACACGATCGTCCCGCTCCCACGCATGACGAGCTATCGCGCCGAGCTCGGCATCGGGGACGAGCCGGTGGTGCTCTACGCCGGCAACGTCGGCTTCTCGCAGTCACTCGAGCTCGTGGTCGAGTCGGCACGGCGGATGCCCGACGTGACCTTCCTCATCAACGGCGACGGCGCCGCGAGGCCGCAGCTCGAACGTGATGCGGCGGCGGTTCCCAACGTGCGCTTCGCGGGTTACCAACCAGCGTCGCGGCTGGCGGAAGTGCTCGCTACCGGGGACGTCCACGTGGTACCGCTGCGGGCCGGGCTCGGCGACGTCAGCGTCCCGTCGAAGACGTACTCGAGTCTCGCCGCCGCGCGCCCCGTCGTGGCCTCGATCGACCTGAACAGCGAGATCCCTCGCCTTCTCTCCGAGTGCGGCGCTGGGATCGCCGTTGCGCCAGGCGACAGTGCCGCGCTGCAAGCGGCGTTGCGCACCGTTGTCGGCGATGCCGCGCGTGCAGCGGCGATGGGTGCTGCAGGGCGCCAGTGGGCTCAGCGTGAAGCGTCCCCAGCCGCGGTCGGTGCGGCCTACGACGTCTTGTTGCGCGACGTCGCCGCCCGCCGTCGCAGGCTGATGGCGCGGCCGCTCCGATAGCCTGGCCCGTCGTGGCAAGACCGAGTTCGACGAAGAAGGCCGCCAAGCTGGCGCAAAAGGGCAAGGGTCGCAAGGTTCGCTTCCAGGGCGGCACGGTGTTTCCGGCCGCCGTGGCGATCACTCTCGTGCTCGGTTTCGCGCTCATCGTCTACAGCCGCCAGACGCTGCCCGAGGCCGACAGCACACCGCCGACGATCAACGACCACTGGCATGCCGCGTACGGCTTCTACCTCTGCGACACGTGGTACATGCTCGCCGGCAACCTCGAGGAGACCACCTCCGCTGGTCAGCCGGCGCATCCCGAGTTCGTCCGCACGGGCGTGCACAGCCACGACGACGGTGTGATGCACTGGCACCCGTTCACCGCCGCCGCAACCGGCGCAAACGCGGTGCTCGGCGTGTTCCTCGACACCTATGACGTCGAACTCACGAACGACACGCTGAAGTTCCCTGACAACAACGTGCTGGGTTTCACCGACGAATACGACGAAGAGGAAACGAAGTGCAACGGCGAGGACGCCGAGCTGTCGGTCAAGGCCTGGAGCCTCTACACCGACACCGACAACGGCAAGCGCTACATCGCCAACATGGACCGCGTCCACCTCGACCAAGACGGCATGGTGTTCGGGATCTACTTCACGCCGCAGGACGCCGACCAGGTGATGCCACCGTGGTCGTCCGACCTGCCATCACTGGGTGCGGTCGATTCCGGCCAAGTGGCGCCTACCACCACGGTTCCGAGCGCAGTCTCGTTGGCACCGGGCACGACGACCGGTGGTTCGGCTCCGGTCGGCACAACTCCCGACGCCACCACGCCGGCTACCGCGCCGGCCGCCACGGCCACCGACAGCACGGCACCGGCGACGACCTCGGGCTGACATGTATGCGGTCGTGCTCGTGGGCGGGTTCGGCACACGGCTGCGACCATTGACCAACGAGATCCCCAAGCCGATGCTGCCGATCGTGCACCGGCCGATGATCGTGCGCCTGGTGGAACGCCTCGCCAAGGGCGGCGTGACCGACGTCGTGCTGGCACTCGGGTTCAAGCCCGAACCGTTCCGCGCGGCGTTTCCCGACGGACGTCACGGTGACGTCCACGTCCATTACGCGGTCGAACCGGCACCGCTCGACACCGCGGGGGCGATCGCATTCGCGGCGAGAGAGGCGGGCGTCGACGAGACGTTCGTCGTCGCCAACGGCGACATCATCACCGACCTCGACGTGGCACGCCTGGTCGACGCTCACCGCGCTGCGCGCTCGGCGGCCACGATTCATCTGATACCGGTCGCCGACCCGTCGGCGTTCGGGGTGGTGGAGACCGACCCGACCGGCGTGGTGCGCCGCTTCGTGGAGAAGCCGGCCCCGGGCGAAACCGATTCGAACCTGATCAACGCCGGCACGTACGTCCTGGAACCGTCCGTGCTCGAGCTGATCGAGCCCGGCCGGAAGGTTTCGATCGAGCGCGACACGTTCCCGCGGCTCGTCGCCAGCGGCGCGTTGGCGGCGCTGGCCACAGACGACTACTGGATCGATGCCGGCCGGCCGTCGCTGTACCTGCGCGCCAACCTCGACCTGGTCACCGGTCACTCGGGAAGTGGCGACGAAACGGCGATCGCACCGACGGCGACGGTCGACCCTTCCGCCCGTTGCGTGGACAGCGTCGTCGGTCCCGGCGCGGTCGTCGGCGCCGGCGCGTCGGTGAGGGGGTCGGTGATCCTTCCCGGGGCGGTCGTGGGCGAGCGGGCGACGGTCGCGGATTCGATCGTCGCCGGCCATGTCGGTGCCGGTGCGACGTTGTCCCGCAGCGTGATCGGCGCCGGTTATCGGGTGCCGGATGACGCCGCCATTGCTGACGGGCTGCTACCCGCACCCGACGACACGTGACGCCGCCGTGTGCCGCGACAAAGATGAGCGGTTCATGAGCTTCGGCGGTGGAGTGTGAAGGCGCTTGTTGTTGGTGGCGCCGGATTCATCGGATCGCACCTCGTCGACCGCCTGCTTGCCGGCGGTGAGACCGTCGACGTCGTCGACGACCTGTCGACCGGCAACCTCGGGAACCTCGCCGACGCCCGTTCCGCGGGCGGCACGCTGAAGATCCACCACCTCGATGTCGGTACGGCGGAGGCATCGTCGTTGCTCGGGATGCGACAGCCAGACGTCGTGTTCCATCTCGCTGCCCTGCCCCGGCGACCGGCTGGCGCGATGGCGTTGGGCCGCGCCTTCACGACGACGATGGCGCTGCTCGACGCCGTCCGCACCAACGGGATTGCGAAGGTCGTCGTCGCACTTCCGGCGACGGCGCTGTACGGAAGCCCGGCGACACGCGATCTGCCGCTCAAGGAGCAGCCGCTCGAACCCCGAGGCCTGCGCGGCGTGATCGCCCGCGGCACGGTCGACCTCTTGATCACGCACCGTGAGACCGACGCCATCGAGTTCACCGTGCTCGCCCTCGGCACCGTGTACGGGCCGCGCCAGCGCGCCGATGGTGGTGTGGTGGCGGCGTTGGTCGCCGCCGCCGCCGGCGGCCGGCCGCCGACGATCACGGGCGACGGGCGCCAGACACGCGATCTCGTGTTCGTCGACGACGTCGTCGACGCGTTGGTCCGGGCCGGCACGCGGGGGAGCGGCCTCGTGGTCAACATCGGCACCGGCGAGCAGACGTCGGTGCGCGAGCTCTGGAACCTCGTGTCGGGCGCCGTCGGCACGGAGCCGCTCAAGGCCCCGGCTCGGCCCGACGAGTTGCCGCGGTTCTCGCTGTCGGCGGTACGGGCGCGCATCCACCTCGGGTGGTCGCCGTGGACGTCGGTCACCGACGGTTTGCGCCAGACGCGGTAGCGCTGTTCAGCTTGCGGCGCCCAGGCAGGCGAGGGCGAGCGCGCGTGCCACTTCGGGCGACTCCATCACGGTCGGCGTGACGACGCAACGCATGCCTGCGGCCTCGACGTCGTCGGCGAGGTGCGCATCGAGCGTGTCGACCACCAGGGTCGCTGCGATCGGCGCATACAGCCTGGCAACACCGATCACGCTGGGTTCGACGCCGAGCTCGGCCATCATGCGGTCGGCCGGCCCCTTGAGAGCTCGGCCGCCGACGATCGGCGACACGGCAACCACCGACTCACGTCGCGCCGCCAGCAGTGCGTCGACACCCGGCAGTGCCCGGATCGGACCGATGGAGACGAACGGGTTCGACGGGGCGATCACGACGACGTCGGATCGCTCGATCGCCGAACGCGCCGCGGGATTCAGCTCGCACCCCTCGCGCTCGAAGCTGATCGACTCGATCGGAACGTCGTGTCGCAGACGCACGAAATAGTCCTGGAACGGCACCACGTCGCCGCCGGCTAGCCCGATCATCGTTCGGAACCGCCCCTCCGTCATCGGCAGCAGCGTGACGCCGATCTGCCACGCTTTTGCGATCTCGGCGGTCACGTCTGTCGGCGTGCCTCCCTCGGCCGCCCGCGCGGTGCGGTAGAGGTGAGTCGCCAGATCGCGATCGCCCAGCCGGAACCAGGTCGAGCCCGCCGTCGATTGCCGGGGTCGCGCTGACCCATAGCGTTCGAGCGCGGCCATCGCTTGCCATGACTCACCCGCCAGTCCCCATCCGCGCTCGGGGTCGATGGCGCCGGCGAGGGTGTAGACGATGGTGTCGACGTCGGGCGAGATCGCCAGCCCATGCATTTCGGTGTCGTCGCCGGTGTTGACCACCGCGGTGACGCGGTCGGGATGGATCGCAGCGACGAGCCCGCGCAGCAACCGTGCCGCGCCGACGCCGCCGGCGAGCACGGTCACGTGACTGGGCTCGATGCGCGCGCTCATGCAGGGGCGGGCGCCGACTCAGCGGCCAGCCGGCGATACAGGGCGACGAGACGACCGGCCGTGTCGGCCCAGTCGAAGCGGCGCACATTGCGGTGGCCGGCTTCGATCAACCCGAGCCGCAGCCCGCCGTCCGAGATCGCCCGACCGAGCGCTGACGCGAATGCCGCCGGATCACGTCCGTCGACGAGTAGCACCCCGTCGCCGCCGATCTCCGACACGGCGCCGACGTCACTGGCAACCACGGGCGTCGTTGCGAGTTGTGCTTCGAGGATGGGAAACCCGAACCCCTCGTCGAGCGACGGGTAGGCGAGCACCGCCGCGCGACGTAGCAGCCAGTGCTTGGTCGCGTCGTCGACGGCACCGATGCGCAGCACCCGCTCACGGACGGACGCGCGAAGCCCGGCGACCGCCTGCTCGACGGCGGGCGAGTCGTCACCTTCGGCGCCGGCGAGCACGAGGCGCACTTGGGAATCCTCGGCGGCGATCGAGTCGAACGCGGCCACGAGCAACGGCAGCGCCTTGCGCCGTTCTTCGGTGCCGATCGCCAAGACGAACGGGTCACCGCGCAGTGTGCCACCCAGCTTCGGCTGGCCGAGCGACGCCAGTGGAGGTGGCGCCGGCGGGAGCCCGAGATGGATCGTCTCCACGCGGTCGGTGTGGAACAGCTCTCTGACGTGGTGCGCTGTGTCGTCGGAGCTCGCGTGCACGAACGCGCCGGCGGTGATCGCGCGGCGCAAGCGCTCACCGGCGCGGCGCACCACGGGTGCGGCGGAATCGGCATGGCGCAGGAACCAGCAGTCGTACACCGAGACGACGCACGGCAACCGCGTCGGCGGCACGACGTAGTTGGTGCCGTGGATCACGTCCGCACCGCCCGCCCAGCGATCGAACCGCGGCCACTGCGACCGCGCCCAGACGTGCGAGGCGACGATCCCTGGCACAGGTAACCGCCGGTGACCCACAGTTGGCTTGGAGCGGAAGCTCACGACGTACGGGTCGAGCTCGACATCAGGTCTCGAGCCGAGCGCATCGATGAGACCCGCTGTCGCGACGCCGACGCCCGTGCGATGCCCGTACAGCGGCCCGGCGTCGATCGCCACGCGCAGACTCGACGAGTCGTCGGCGGGGGGCGTTGGCGGCTCGGACATGGGGGTCGCGTCACGGTAGCGGCGTGGCCCCGGTGGCCACCATCCGTAGACTCGCCCGGTCCGACTCGCCGATCGAGGAGCTCATCCACGTGCCCAGCGCGTTCATCACGGGAATCACCGGCCAGGATGGCCAACACCTGGCCCACTTCCTGCACGGCCAGGGCTACGACGTGTTCGGCATGGTCAAGGGCCAGAACAACCCCCGTATCGCGGCGCTGACCGACGAGATGCCGTTCCTGGAGTTCCTCCCCGGCGACCTCGCCGATCTACCCTCGCTCGTCTCCGCACTCGAGGTCTCGCAGCCCGACGAGGTCTACAACCTCGGCGCGATCAGCTTCGTCGCTCTCAGCTTCAACCAGGCCGAGCTCACTGCGAACATCACCGGCCTTGGTGTGCTGCGCCTGCTCGAGGCGATCCGCATGGTGGGTGGCACACGCGAGAACCCCATCCGCTTCTATCAGGCTTCGTCATCCGAGATGTTCGGCAAGGTTCGCGAGACACCGCAGACCGAAACCACGCCGTTCCATCCGCGCAGTCCGTACGGCTGCGCCAAGGTGTTCGGCCACGACATCCTGGTCAACTATCGCGAGAGCTACGGCATGTTCGCCTGCTCGGGCATCCTGTTCAACCACGAAGGACCGCGGCGTGGCGTCGAGTTCGTCACCCGTAAGGTCAGCAAGGCGGTGGCACGGATCAAGCTCGGCCTGCAGGACGAGCTCGTGCTTGGCAACCTCGACTCCAAGCGCGACTGGGGCTACGCCGGCGACTACGTGAAGGCGATGTGGCTGATGCTCCAGCAGCCCGAACCCGACGACTACGTCATCGCCACCGGTGAGACGCACTCGATCGAGGAGCTCGTGGAGCGCGCCTTCGCAGAGGTCGGGATCACCGATTGGCGGCAGCACGTTCGCCAAGACCCCAAGTTCTTCCGGCCGTCAGAGGTCGATCTCCTGATCGGCGACGCGTCGAAGGCACACAACAAGCTCGGATGGCGTCCAGAAGTCACGTTCGAAGCCCTCGTGCGGATGATGGTGGCGCACGACCTCGACGTCGAGTCGAAGAAGGCCGGCATCGCGGGCTGAGGCGAGCTCGGGCGCGCGCTGTCGCGATCACGTCTCGAGCGGCAGTTCCGGGAGCGGTCCCACAGGTCCCGCTCTTGCCGGTTCCGCGCTCGCGAGCCGCCGTCTGAGGGCGACGCTGAACGACAGCAGCGCAGCGAGGCTCGAGGCCACGAGTGCGATCTCGATCCGGCGGAAGAGGTCGTCGCCACCCAGCCAGAGCGTCAGCAGGAACGCGGTGACGGCGAAGATCCAGCCGAACGCGACCAGGGCGTGTCCGTGAAGTGCGACCACCGCCTGCGCCGTCGCGATCGCGCCCATGTAGATCGCGCTCGACAGGGCGAGCATCGCCATCGTGCGACCGCTCAGATCGGCGCCGTAGACGAGGTCGACGATCGGCGCGCCGAGCACGAGCGCTCCCACCGTGCCGATCACACCGATCACGGCGACGAGAACCAGCAACCGGCGCAGGCCGTAACGGAACTCGACGAAATCACCGCGCGCGGCCAGCCGCGCCAGGCGCGGCAGCAACGCTGCCTGGACGGCCTGGAAGAGGAACAGCGGAATGCGCGCGAGCAGCACGCCGTAGGCGAACTGCGTGACGAGGTCCTTCTGGTCGTCGTCGGCGAGCAGCTTGGCGGCAACCGGTCCGGCGTTCAACAGCGTGGCCGAGAACACCGTGCCGACGAGCAGCCACCCCAGGTTCTGGGTGACCTCGTTCCAGGGGGCCGGCGGGCCGGCTTCGGTGACGAGTTGGCCGCGCATGCCCACGGCGACTACTGCCACCAACGGCGACAGGGCGACGGAAAACGCGTACGGCGCCGTGTGGGTCACGCCGAGCAGTGCCAGCGCGACGCATGCCGTGATACGCACGATCCCGTCGCTTCCGATCACGACCGCGTACGAGGTGAAGCGGCCGGAACCCGAGCAGATGCCACGGGCGAGGTGAGCCGGCGCGTATGCGACGAACGCCGTAATGAGTGCGGCCAGCATCCACCAGTTGCCGTCGAAGTAGGCGTCGGTGATCACCGCACTGAGCGCGAGCATCGCCAGGACGACGAGCACCACGATCGCGATCGCGAGCCGCACGACACGGCCGACGACGGGCTGGCCGCCTTCGTGCAACGCCTTGCGATGTGCGAGCGCACGACCCAGTTCCTGCTCGAGTGGAAGGAAGAAGCCCGGTGCGAGCGCGAACGTCGCGAACCACAGTGAAGAGATCGGGTTGAACTCGGCGTCACCACCGAGCGCGACCTTGCCGATCTTGAAGAAGGCGTACGTGGCGCACCCCGCGACGAGCAGGGCGACGCCGACCGGCACGGTGCCCTCCGGCAGCGGTACGCGGCGATGCGCGGATGTGGCAGGCGAGGACACGGAGCCATGACACTACCTGTGAGAGCCGCGAACTGGCCGGACACCGCACCCGTTCGCGGAGCCAAGCGGGCAAGCGTCGAGGCGACGCGGAGACGGCGCGATCGGTAGCCGTAGCGCTCTGGCGAGATGACTGCCGGTCGGGCTTCGCCGGTCGGCGATAGCCTCGCTGGATCGTGAGCGCCGCCGACACTCAACTCGTGCCGTCGGTCGTGTGCGTGATGGTGGTGCACGAGCCGGGGGACTGGTTCGAAGAGACGCTGCGAGCGCTTGCCGCGCAGGACTACCCCAACTTCCGCACCCTCTTCCTGCTCACACCGGCTCCCCCCGAGGAGATCGCCGACACCACCGCACGCATCCGACGCGTGTTGCCCGGCGCGTTCGTTCGCGAGGTGCCGATCTCGGGTGGGTTCGGTCCCAGCGCCAACGAAGTGCTACGGCTCGTCGAGGGCGATAACGGCTTCTTCCTGATCTGTCACGACGACGTCGCGCCCGACCCGCGTGCGGTGCGCATACTCGTTGCCGAGCTGTTCCGATCGAATGCCGGCTTCGTCGGTCCCAAGCTCACCGACTGGGACGACCCGCGCATGCTCCAGCACGTCGGTCTCGGGCTCGACCGCTTCGGCGAGGTCGACCCGATCGTCGAACCAGGCGAGGTCGACCAGGAGCAGCACGACGCGGTTCGTGATGTGTTCGTGTTGCCGTCGGCTTGCCTGCTCGTCCGTGCCGACCTGTTCCGGGCGCTGGGCGGGTTCGATCCCTCCGTCTCGTTCCATGGCGAGGACGTCGACCTGTGCTGGCGCGCCCATCTCACCGGGGCGCGTGTCGTCGTCGCGCCCGATGCCCGCGTCCGTCATCGCGAACGACTGGTCGACCGCCGACCGGATCTCAATCACCGCACGTTGCAGGCGCGGCACCGGATGCGCACCGTCGCCACACTGACGGGCGGATCGCGGGTGCTCGGGCGGTCGATTCAGCTCGTCCTGGTGACGCTGGTCGAGCTCGTCGTCGGGCTGTTCACGGGACGCTTCGGCGAGGCGCTGGCCTCGATGCGGGCACTGTTGGGGCTGCTGCCACGTAGCGCCTCGATCATTCGCCGCCGGCGCGAAATCCGCGGCCAGCGCGTGGTTCCGGAGCGCGAGGTGCTGGGTCTCCAAGACCGCGGCAGCTCGCGTCTCACGTCGTATCTGCGTGGTAAGGAGACGGCGACGTTCGTCGGTGCCGACAGCACGGTGCGGCGTTGGCGCGAGACGTCGTTCGGCCCAGTCCTGGCGTGGTTCTGCGTGATCCTCGCGGTCGTGATCGGCAGCCGCTCGTTCATCCGCAACGGAGTTCCCGCCGTCGGTCAGTTCCTGCCGTTCCCGGACAGCCCCAGCCAACTGCTCGACGACTACCGGGCGAGCTTCGATCCGCGCTCCTTCGGCGCA
The DNA here is from genome assembly GCA_035641795.1 of Ilumatobacter sp. Taxonomy (GTDB): domain Bacteria; phylum Actinomycetota; class Acidimicrobiia; order Acidimicrobiales; family Ilumatobacteraceae; genus Ilumatobacter. The sequence goes on along the minus strand of DASQTR010000405.1, from coordinate 558 downwards.
ACGGCGGCGATCCCGACGGGTTGGGTCGTTGTCGCGTTCACGAGTGTGGTGTCGCTGTTCCGCATGCCGTTGTTGATGACGATGTCGGTCGTCGGCTTCTATCTGCTGGGGGCGCTGGGCGCGTGGCGCCTCGTCACCGTGTTCCCGGAAAGTCGAGCCCGAATCGCCGGCATGGTCGTCTACGTCGCCACGCCGTTGGTGCCGGGCGTGATGTCGCAGGGCGACTGGGGCGCGTTATGTTGGTACGCGGCGTTGCCCTGGCTGCTTCATCTCGTGCGGCGCGGCGCCGGTCTCGAGACCGCCGATCCGTCGACCACCGGGATCGATCTCGTCGACGGCGTGGCGCCGGTTGGCCTGCGTCGCCGGGTACGGGCCACCGCGTTCGCGGCCCTCGTCCTGGCGTTGACGGCGGCGTTCGTGCCCGTTGCGATCGCGCTCTTCGTCGCCTCGGCGCTGGTCGTCGCGCTGGCGACGTTGCTCGCCGGTGGATCATGGCGGGTCGCCGGATGGATCGCGGTATGCGCAGTGACGGCAGCCGTGTTGGCACTCCTGATGAAC
>DASQTR010000404.1:0-4061 GCA_035641795.1 Ilumatobacter sp. | reverse complement strand
ATCCGAACCGCTCCAGCTCACGCATGTGGTAGCTGCAGGCCGACGGTGAGGCGCCCACGACGTGGGCGCACTCCGTCGCTGTGCGCGGCGGGCCTGACATCAACAGTTTGAGGATGGCCGACCGCTGCGGATGGGCGAGCGCCCGCATCGCATCGAGATCCGCGACGACCCGCCGACCGGTCTGCGGGCCGGTGTCACGTGTCATGACCCCGCCATCGAGGTCTGACGGGAATCCTTCACCTCTTCTGACTCTAAACGCCACGACACAAGATGTGAAGGGATTCCTTCAGAATCCCGCGCGCTGGCGCGGGTCAGTCAGAAGTGGTGGTGGAGGGCGTGCTCGCGGCCGGCGCGCTCGTCGATGTCGACGATTCCGACTTGGCGCCGTCGGACGACGCGGCCGTCGAGCTCTTGCCCGGCGACGGGCTCGAACCACGGCTGTCGGTCTTGTAGAAGCCGGTGCCCTTGAACGTCACGCCGACCGGCTGGAAGACCTTTTTCACCGGCATGCTGGCGCCGGTCACCGGGTGCGTGGTCTCGGTGAGCGTCGGGTCGTTGAACGACTGTTGGACCTCGATCGTCTCCCCCGTATCAACGAACTTGTACACGTACGTCGGCACGCTGCCACAAGATATCGGCCGATCGCGCGTCTGATCAGGCTGGGAGCGATCGGGCCGGAAAGAGTGCTGCCGGAGGTGGCCCGCGTCACCTATCGTGCGAGGCGATGCAGGTGAGCAGTGCGGTCATCCCCGCTGCCGGAGCGGGCACGCGGTTCCTGCCGGCGACCAAAGCGATACCCAAGGAGATGATGCCGATCGGTGACACGCCGGCGATCCAGCTCATCATCGACGAGGCGCTCGGCGCAGGGGTCGAACACATCGTCGTCGTGAGCAGCCGTGCCAAGCCGGCGATCGAGCGCTACTTCGAGCGTGACGACGCCCTGATCGCAATGCTCCGAGACAAGGGCAACGACGAGGCCGCCGAACGGCTTGCCAGCATCGGCAGGGACTGGCGGGTCACGATCACCTACCAGGACGAGCCACGGGGCCTTGGCCACGCCGTCGGATGCGCCCGCGAGGCAGTTGGCGACCGTCCGTTCGCAGTGCTGCTTCCGGACGAGCTCATGGGCGACTCGTCGCTGCTGGCACAGATGAACGGTGTGTGCGCCCGCACGGGTGGCAGCGTCGTGGGCGTCAAGCAGGTGCCGCGTGATCAGGTGAGCTCGTACGGCGTACTCGACCCGGCGGCGCCGATCGACCAAGACGGCGTGATCCTCGTCGCCGACCTCGTGGAGAAGCCCAGTGTGCACAGCGCGCCCAGCGACTACATCCTGATCGGCCGTTACGTCCTGACTCCCGACGTCTTCGACGAGATCGCTCGGCTCATCCCGGGCAGCGGTGGAGAGTTGCAGCTCACCGACGCGTTGCGGGCGCAGGCCAAGCGGGCGCCGTTCCACGCCGTGCTCTCGCGCGTCGCGCGTTACGACACCGGAAATCCGGTGGGTTTCCTGGAGGCGGCGATCGCGTTCGCGTTGCACAACCCGAGCATGCGTGAGCCGGTGCGCGAATTGCTGGGCACGTTCACCCAGGGCGTCAGCTCACCGACCTGATTCACGCCACGCGACGCAACTCCTCCCCGATGTCGGTCGGAATGCCGTAGTCGTCGACGTCGAACTCGATCGTCGACGTGCGGTCGTCGACCCGCCAGCGTCGGTCGCCCAGGCGTACGTACTTGCGCGAGCGGCGTTCGACGGCGAGCGTCTCGGCGTCGATCGCGAGAACGATCAACTCCGCGTCGTCGCCGACCGCCAGTGGCAGGCGCCGGATGGGGATGGAGTGCACGAAGGGCGAGGCGCCGATCGTGACGTCGAGTGCGCCGTCGAGCTCCGGCCGATGCGCGCCGTTGAGCTCACCCCAGCGTCCGTGGCCGTCGGTACCGAGCCACAGATCCGGCTGCTCCATGTCGCGGAACAGTAGGAACTGACGGACCTGCCAGAGCGGTGATACCCGGATGACGTAGTCGATCCGCTGGCGCTCCACGTGTACGTTCGCCGTCCAAGCCTCGTTGTCCCAGTTCAGCGACAGTTGCTCGGCTTGGCCGTCGTCGACGCCGACCCAGCAGGCGGCGAAGCCGTCAGCGGAGAACGAGCGGTGTTCGGCCACGCCGCCCAGTCTGCCGCCGTTCGGCACGCGCTGTAAGCCGCGGCCGGCGCTCGCGGTACCGTGCCTCCCGTGACGCCTCTCGAGGATGCCCAGGCGTTCGTGATCGGCAACTGCGCGCCGTTGGCTCCGGTCGACGTCGACTTCGAAGCGGCGCACGGGCTCGTACTGGCGGCCGACGTCGTCGCCGCCGAGCAGGTGCCACCATTCGCCAACAGCGCCGTCGACGGCTACGCGGTGCGCGCAGACGACGTGTCCGCGGCTCCGGTCGAGCTGGCCGTGGTGGCCGAGGTGGCAGCGGGAGCGGCGACGGATCGCGTGCTCCAGCCGGGCGAGGCGATCCGCATCATGACCGGCGCGCCGATCCCCGAAGGCGCCGATGCAGTCGTGATGGTGGAGAACACCGAACGGGTCGGCGACGGGCGCGTGCGCATCGAGCGCGGCGTACCCGCTGGGGTCGCCGTGCGATCCGCCGGCGACGACGTGCAACCAGGCGACCTCTTGTTCAGGGCGGGCACGGTCGTCACCCCGGCCGTCGTGGGCGTGCTCGCCAGCGTCAACGCGCTTACCGTCGCGGCGCACCCGCGGGCACGCGTGGCGGTGCTCTCGACCGGCGACGAGTTGGTCGAGGGCGGCGGTCCGCTGCAACCGGGTCAGATCCGGGAGAGCAACCGGCGGATGCTTGCCGGTCTGCTGCGCGAGGCCGGATGCGAGGTCGTCGACCACGGCACCGTGGCAGACGACGAGGCGGCGCTCGAGTCGGTGCTACGGCGCGCCGTTGAGGAGTGCGACGCGATCGTGACGAGCGGCGGTGTGTCGATGGGCGAGTACGACGTCGTGAAGGCGGTGCTGGGCCGGATCGCCGACATGACGTGGATGCAGATCGCGATCAAACCTGCCAAGCCGTTCGCGTTCGGGATGTTGGACGGCAAGCCGATCTTCGGGCTACCGGGCAACCCGGTCAGCTCGATCGTCAGCTTCGAGATGCTGGCCCGACCTGCCCTGCGCCGGATGATGGGGCACCGGCGGCTGGCCCGGCCGAGCCACGTCGCGATCAGCGACGACGGCGTCAGCCGGCGCCCCGACGGCAAGGTCCACCTCGTGCGTGTCGCCGCCACCTTCGAGAACGACGGCCGCTGCCACGTTCGTTCCGTCGGCGCCCAGGGCAGCCACCAGCTGGCGGCCACCGCCCTCGCCAACGCGCTCGCCGTGGTGCCCGACGGCGACGGCGTCCCTCCCGGCGCCGAGGTGGCCGTGGTGATGATGGTCGGATAGTCAGCCGTAGGCTATGCAGATGGTGCACGCGCCGGGGGCCCACGATCTCGTCGATCCGTTCGGCCGCGTCGTGCGCGACCTGCGGATCTCGGTCACCGACCGCTGCAACTTCCGCTGCACGTACTGCATGCCGGAGGAGGGCATGCAGTGGATCCCTCGCAGCGAGATCCTCACGTTCGAGGAGATCGAGCGTGTCGCCCGCATCTGCGTGGAGCGGTTCGGGTTCGAGGGGATTCGCCTCACCGGTGGTGAGCCGACCGTCCGCCACAACATCGCAACGCTCGTCGCCAAGCTCTCGGGGCTCGGCGTCGATCTGGCGATGACCACCAACGGGGCGACGCTGCGCCACATCGCCGACGATCTCCGCCAGGCCGGCCTGGAGCGGCTGAACATCAGCCTCGACTCGCTCGACCGTGCCAAGTTCGAGCGGATGACGCGCCGCGACGAGTTGGACAACGTGCTGGCCGGCATCGAGGCCGCCCAGGTGGCCGGGTTCGCCCCCGTCAAGATCAACGCCGTGGTCGAGCGCGGGGTCAACGACGACGAGATCGTCTCGCTCGCCCGGTTCGGTCGCGAACACGCGCTCGAGGTGCGGTTCATCGAGTTCATGCCGCTCGACGCGTCCGA
>DASQTR010000403.1:0-5902 GCA_035641795.1 Ilumatobacter sp. | reverse complement strand
GCGCGCCCTCGTTGCCCATGCAGGTGAGGGTGACCAGCTCGCCGGCGCGGTCCGCGTCCATGAGTGCGACCATCGCGTGGCATCCGATGCCGCCGCCGACGAGCGTGCCGGGTTGCACACGCGTGCTCGTGTTGTGTGGGCAGCCCGAGCAGAAGTACGGCGCCCGCTCGGTGCTGAGCGGGATGAGATTGCGATCGGGACGCTTGCGCTCCGGGGCGAGCCGCTCGCCGAGTCGCGGGCCGAGATGATGGCGTAGGGCAGGAATGATGCGCTCGGCATCGAGCAGTCCGTGGTACGGCACGACGACCTCGCCGTCGCCGTCACGTTTGCCCCACACGCGCGGCCGCTCGGCGACGTCGTAGAGCGCATCGCGGACGAGCAGCTCGAGGGTCGGATTCTTCTCCTCGATCACGAGGATGTCAGAGAGGTTGGCGGCGAACTCGCGCACGTCGTGACGGTCGAGCGGAAGCGGCATCATCAACTGGAAGAGACGGATGCCGGCCGCGTTGAGCGCCCGCTCGTCCGCGAACCCGAGCACCTGCAGCGCTTCGCGAACCTCGTGGTAGGTGTGCCCGCAGGCGGCGATGCCGATCCAGTCGTCACCGCTGCGCACCGTCACACGATTGAGCCGGTTGAGCGCGCCGTACTGACGGGCGAGGTCGGTGCGGACCTCGTGGAACTCGCGTTCCATGTCGACCGAGTACGGCGCGATCAGCCGGCCGTTCGGATGTGGGCGGAACGGCTTGCCGTCGAAGATTGCGGTCGGGATGTGCGGCACCACACGGTCGACGGCGACGTCGACGGTGCCCGTGCCGTCGGCGATCGGCGTGGTCAGCTTCAGCCCCGCCCACAGGCCGCACGCTCTCGACAGCGCGATCGCGTGGCGGGCCAGATCGAGCGCCTCCTGCGAGTCGCCCGGAAACATCAACGGCATGTGGAGGTCGACCATCGTGGCGTCGCTCGACGACGGCAGCGTCGACGATTTGGCGGACGGGTCGTCGCCCACAACGGCGAGTACGCCGCCGTGCGGCGCCGTGCCGGCGAACACCGCGTGGCGGATCGCGTCGCCGGCGCGGTCGATGCCCGGGCCCTTGCCGTACCACATGCCCATCACGCCGTCGTACTTGCAATCGGCGAAGTTGACCGTCAGCTGGCTACCCATCACCGATGTGGCGGCGAGCTCCTCGTTGACGCCCGGCTGGTTGACGATCGGCAGATCCGGCACCGCCGCAATCGCCCGGTCGACCTCCTCGCGGAACATGCCCACGGGCGAGCCTTGGTAGCCACTGATGAAGGCGGCGGTGGTAAGGCCGTTGCGGCGGTCGATTCGGAGCTGGTCGACCGGGAGTCTTGCGATCGCCTGGAGGCCTGATAAGAAGACCCGCCCCTCCTCTCGCCGGTAACGGTCGGCGATCTGGTAGTCGGGGGCGGCCGAACGCTGCGTGTCCGTCACGGCGTCAGTATTCCCGATTTTCGTCGGCGTCGATCAATGTGTCACTCCATGTGGTGAAGTGGGTGATGATGTGGCCGTGATCGTCGTCGTCGGAGAGGCGCTGGTCGACCTCGTCGTCGATGCGAAGGGATCCGTTACCGCTGCGCTGGGTGGCGCCCCCGTCAACACCGCACGTGCATGCGGACGACTCGGCGCCGACGTCAGCTTCGGCGGTGCGATCTCGGTCGACCGCTTCGGTTCGATGCTCGCCGACCAGCTCTCCGCCGACAACGTGGCGCTCGACCTGGTCGAGCGCTGCGACGAGCCCACGACGCTTGCCGTCGCCGAGCTCGACGAACGCGGCACGGCGAGCTATCGCTTTTACGTCGAGGGCACGTCGGCGCCTTCGTACACGACCAAGTTGGAGGACCGCCGGCCAGAGTGGTTGTTCACGGGCGGGCTGGGCCTCGTCTTCGAACCGATCGCCGACACGGTGGAGGCGATGCTGGAGGACCGGCCCGCCGGCTGCGCAGTGATGGTCGACGTCAACTGCCGGCCTCGGGTCGTGCGCGATCGCGACCGGTACCTGAGCCGGATCGGCCGGGTCGTCGAGCGCGCCGACGTCGTGAAGGTCAGCGATGACGACGTGGCGTACCTCACACCGGGCGTTGCGCCGCTCGATGCCGCGCGGGCGCTGCTGACGCGCGGCCCCCGCGCTGTGCTGTTGACGGCGGGGGGCGCAGCGGTTCGCGTCCTGACCACCGGCGGCAAGGTGGAGCTGTCGGTGCCCCGTGTGGACGTCGTCGACACGATCGGCGCCGGTGACGCGTTCAGCGGCGGCTTCCTCGCGTCGTGGTCGGTTGGCGGTCGCACGGGCGACGCGCTCGACGATCTCGCCCAGCTCGGTGAGGCCGCCTCCGCGGCTGTCGCCGTCGCCGCTGTCACGTGCACGCGCCGCGGCGCCGATCCACCGTGGCGCCACGAGCTGTCCAGGGACTGGAGCGAGCGACGGTCATGATCCGCCTGGTCGCGGCCGCGCTCAAGCATCCTACGAACCGGACCCTGGACGAGTTCCACAGGTACTGGGCCGACATCCATGGTCCGCTCTGCGCACGGGCCGAGGCCGTGCGGCGGTACGCGCTGCACCTGACGCTCGCGGAAGCGTACGGCGACGAACCGTCGCCGTCCTTCGATGGGGCCGCGAGCTTCTGGTTTCACGATCTGGACGCGCTCGTGGAACACGCCACGCGACCCGAATCCGCCGCGCTGTGGACCATGACGCTGGCCGACGACTCGCAGCTGTTCGACCGGGCCGCGAGCTGGCCGACCGAGCATCGCAAGGCGGGCGTTGTCGGCACCGAGGTCATCCTCCGCGACGCAGCGACGACGCCTGCCATGGTGAAAGCGATCTTCATCTCGTCGCGGCGACCCGGCTTGACACTCGAGGAGTTCTCGGGGCGCCTGTCGTCGACGCACGCCGCGCTCGTGACCGAGCTGCCTGGCTTGCGGCGCTACGTGCAGACCCATGCACTGCCCGAGTCGTACGCCCTCCGCGGCCTGCTTGCGCCGACGCACGACGCCTGCTCCGAGCTGTGGTTCGACAGCTACCGGGACTGGAAGTCAGCGCTCAACTCGCGCCAGTGGTCGGCAGTGGTCGATTCCGGAGAGAAGCTGTTCGCGCGCCCGTCGGCGTACCTCATCGGGCGCGAGCAGATCCTCAAGGAGGAGACGTGACGGCTCACTACCTGATGTTCTCGGCGTGGTAGCCCGCCCGCACTCCGTCGCGCGCCATCACGAACTGCCACAGCTGCAGCTTGCGGGCGCGGAAGCTGCCGGCCGAGGCCAGAAGGTAGAAGTCCCACAAGCGTTTGAAGCGGGTGTCGTACGTGGCCGACAGCTCGTGCCAATGGGCGTCGACGTTCGCCTTCCAAGCCATGAGCGTGTGGTCGTAGTCGGCGCCGAAATTGTGGACGTCCTCGGTGACGAGGAGACCTTCCGCGGCGCGGGCGATCTGCGCCATCGACGGCAGCATCGAGTTGGGGAAGATGTACTTCTCGACCCACGGGTCGGTCTGGCTGCGTGACCGCAGCCCACCGATCGTGTGCAATACCGACAACCCGTCGGGATCTCGTAGACAGCGCCGGACGACGTCCATGTACGTCCTGTAGTTCTTGACGCCGACGTGCTCGAACATGCCGATCGAGTAGACGCGGTCGAACGGCTCGTTCAGGTCGCGGTAATCCTGCAGTCGAATGTCGACCGGCAGCCCGGCGCAGCGCTCGCGCGCCAGCTTCGCCTGTTCGCGTGACACCGTGACGCCGACCACCTCGCAGCCCAGCTTCTCCGCGAAGAAGAGGGCGGCGCCGCCCCATCCGCAGCCGATGTCGAGCACGCGCATGCCCGCTTCGATCTGGAGCTTGTTGGCGATCAGGACGAGCTTGGCTTCCTGAGCGGCGTCGAGCGTCTCCGCGTTGCGCCAGTACGCGCAGCTATAGATCATTCGGCTGTCGAGCATGCGGCGATACAGGTCGTTGCCGATGTCGTAGTGATGCTCGCCGATCGCGAAGGCACGCCGGCGAGATTGCAGGTTGAGCACCTTCGCCTGGGCGACGCGCGCGAGCGTCGTCGGGGAAATCAGGCGCGACACAAGATCGGCGCTCTGGGCCCGCCGCACCAGTTCGTCGAGCTGGGCGCAGTCCCACCACCCGTCGATGTACGCCTCACCGAGGCCCAGCGTGCCGTGCGCGAACACACGCTGGAACAGACGCTCGTCATGAACCTCGAGATCCCACGGGCGGTCGCCGTTGATGCGGATGTCCGCACTCTCGGCCAGCTTCTGGAAGTGGGCGCGGAGGCGCGATGACATGCCGTATAACAGTAGGCCGCCCAGCTACACGAGGTAATGGCGGACGGCGAGCCGCTCGGCGCTGTCGTCGCCCGGCACCGGCAGTTGACAGGCGACGCGCAGCGATGGCCACTCCACGGGTGCCATCTGCTGGTACTCGAACGTCAACAATCCGGCAGCGGGATGCCGGAACCGTCGCAGCCGCGTCTCGAACTGGGCGACGCCGTGCTCGGGCCACCACGACGCGAACTCGTCGCTCTCGGCCTGCAGCTTGCCGATCAGCTCGACGAACTCGGGATCGGCGCGGTAGGCGGTCGTCGCCGCGCGGAACTCGGCCAGCGCCTGGCGGGCATGGATGTCCCAGTCGACTATCAGCTCGCGCGTGTTGGGATCGGAGAAGAGCACCCACAGCAGGTTGCGCTCGATGCCCGCCAGCTCGACGATCCGCGGGTACAGGCGCGCTTCGGCGGCGTTCCAGGCGAGGAACTCCCAGTGCGGTCCCAGCACGTACGCAGGCGCCGGCTCCATCGACTCGATCAGCCGTACGAGTGCGCTCGGCGCTTCTTGCGGCGCGGCGACGGGCGACGAGGACGGGTGGGCGAGCCCGCGGAGATGCTCGACGCCCGCGTCGTCGAGGCGCAGGGCGCGTCCGATCGCGGACAGCACGTCCGGCGAGGCGTTGATCCGGCGACCCTGCTCGAGCCACGTGTACCAGGTGATCGAGACGCCGGCCAGCATCGCCACCTCCTCCCGCCGCAGCCCCGGCGTACGCCGGTGACCGACGCCCCGTGGCAACCCGACCTGCTCCGGTGAGACTGATTCGCGGCGTGCCCGCAGGAACTCGGCGAGCTCGGCACGATGATCCATCCGATCCAGTCGACCACAAGCCGGCGGGCCGAGCCAGGTGGGCTTTCCACCCGGGCCGGTGCACGGCGAGGCGGGCGAGCCGGGACAGTAACGTGGCCGGTGTGGCCGACCTCGACGCGATGCTGCACGACCTCGAGCGACTGGTGAGCGTCGAGTCGCCGTCGCACGACGTCGACGCGTTGTCGAAGTCCGCCGAGGCGGTCGCCCAGGTGATCCTGGAACGCACCGGTGCCGCGGCCACGATCGTCGACGGGCCCGACGGACCTCACGTCCACTGGTCGGGCGGCGGCGCGCCGCGCGTGCTGGTGCTGGGTCACCACGACACGGTGTTCCCAATCGGCTCGCTCGCCCAGAGGCCGTTCCGGGTTGCCGACGGTAAGGCAACCGGGCCTGGTGTGTTCGACATGAAGGGCGGCATCGTGCAGGCGATCCATGCCGTCGCTGCACTCGAGGACGCGGCAGGCGTGGAGATGCTGTTCACCGCCGACGAGGAGGTCGGTTCCGACTCGTCACGCGCGCTGCTGGAGGAACGGGCGCTCGCCTGTGGCAACGTGCTCGTGCTCGAGCCGAGCGCCGACGGTGGCGCGGTCAAGACCGGTCGCAAGGGCACCGGCACGTTCGACGTCGTCGTCCGTGGTCGCGCCGCGCACGCCGGGCTCGACCCCGAAAAGGGCGTCAACGCACTGATCGAGGCTGCACATCAGGTGCTGACTATCAAGGCCTTCGGTGACCCGGCGGCCGGCACGACGGTGACGCCG
>DASQTR010000402.1:0-3821 GCA_035641795.1 Ilumatobacter sp. | reverse complement strand
CGCCATGTACCGCCAGCCCTCGTTCGCTCCGAGGTCTGCGTCGGCGACGTACGTGGCGATCAGGATCGCGACGATTGCGGCGATCGCCAGCATGAATTCCGTCGTCTTGAACCCCGCCTTGGTCTCCGTGAACGTTCTGCGGCGTCCGTAACCGGCGCGCCGTTCGGCACCGAGACCGGCCTCCACGTCAGTTCGGCGAGTAACCATGGCCCACACCTCCTGTTGTTGTGTGCGACCGCAGAATTCCCGAGCCGTCAACGCTCAAACCGCCACATCGCCGGCTACGACGTCGAGCCACCCTGCGATGGTGAGCCAGCCGAACGCGACGTCGACCGTGGGCGCCCTGGGTCTGCGGAGGGCTCGGCCGCGCACCCGATGGTCCGCCTAGGCTGCGGCCGCACGGTCGAGCCCGGGAGGTCGAAGCCATGATTGCCCGCGTGTGGAGGGGCGCGGTCGCCGCAGCGGACGGCGACGCCTACGCCGGCTACCTCGAAGAGACCGGCGTTGCCGACTACCGGGCGACTCCCGGCAACCGGGGTGTGCACGTCTTGCGGCGCGAGGTCGACGACCGCACCGAGTTCGTCCTCGTGACCTTCTGGGAGTCGACCGAGGCGATCGCAGCCTTCGCCGGCGACGACATCGACGCCGCCGTCTACTACGAGGAGGACGACCGCTACCTCCTCGACCGAGAGCCGCGGATCGCCCACTACACCGTCACGACATTCGACTGACCCCCGGCCAAGCCGCCTCGCTCGGGGTTGGCTAGCGGCCTATGCCACAGCCGCCGAGCTGAGGACTGGCTGAGGACCGCCGAGCGCCGATGCCCTAGTCAGCGCCGCTCACGCTCGGTTGCCTGGCAACCATTGCGATGCCCGGAGACCAAGCGACATGTGCTCGTGGCCGTCATCGGTCGAGTCTGGGGACAGACCCCTGACCTGAATTGCCCATAGGGTGCGGGGCGACCGCGAAGCAACCGGAAAGGAGCAGTGATGCCCGAGCGAAACGGATACATCCCCGGGGTCCCCTGCTGGGTGGACACGAGCCAGCCCGACCCGGAGGCCGCGGTCGACTTCTACAGGGGCCTCTTCGGCTGGGAGTTCGAGGAGGACGTGATGCCGCCGGGGTCGGAGGGCAAGTACTTCGTCGCGCGGCTGCGTGGCGGCGACGTGGCCGCGGTGGGGTCGATCCCCGACGCGGTGCCGGCCGTGGCGATGTGGAACACCTACGTCTGGGTCGACAGCGCCGACGACACCGGGTCGAAGGTTCGCGCTGCCGGCGGGGCCGTCATGATGGAACCGTTCGACGTCATGGACGCAGGGCGCATGGCCGTCTTCACCGATCCCGAAGGCGCGGCCTTCTGCGTCTGGCAAGCCAAGGAGAACAAGGGCGCGCGCATCGTCAACGAGCCGGGCTCTTTGAACTTCAACGGCCTGGCCACCCGCGACGTACAGGGCGCGAAGTCTTTCTACGGCTCGGTGTTCGGCTGGACCACGCTAACCCTGGACGGCGGTGCCGAGATGTGGACGCTGCCCGGCTACGGCGACTACCTCGAGCGCGACAACCCTGACCTACGCAAGCTGACGGCGGAGGCGGGCGGCCCGGAGGGCTTCGTGGACGTCGTCGCCAGCATCAACCCCATCCCGGACGACCAGCCCGACACACCGGCGCATTGGAGCGTGACCTTCGCGGTCGACGACGCCGACGCCACGGCGGCCAAGGCAACCGAGCTCGGCGGGAAGGTGATCGTCCCGCCCTTCGACGCTGCCTGGGTCCGGATGACGATCATCAACGACCCGCAGGGCGCGACGTTCATCGCGAGCAAGTTCGTGCCCGAGAACAAGGACCTCGGTAGCTGACGAGACGGGCCTCTATCGCGACAAACTCGTCGATGTGGTCCAAGTGTGTTCTCGAGCGTTCCAGGCAGATCGCCGAAAGGGGTGCGGCTCTCCGCTCTATGTCGGATGGGACGTCGGTCCGATCAGCGAGACGACGCTCGCGGGAGTTGCCGAGTAGCCGCCACGCTCGCGCCGATCTGGCGTGTTTGTCACCGATGCCGTGGCGGCAATGGACCTTTCGACGTTCTAGCTGGCAACGACGTCGTCGATGTCGATGGTGATCGGCGCGAAGCCCTGGTCGGCGAGCCCATCGGCGTCGTGGAGGTGCACCCGCCGCCGCGCGCCTTGCACAGGGCTTGCGGGAGATCCGAAGGTCCGGCACGTCTACGCCACGTTCCGCTCCCGGGCCAGCCTCGTACGCGAGACCAACTGACGATCGACCTCTGACCGCATATGCAGATCGCCGATTCCTTGCACCGAGCTCGGTCATCCACCTGCACAGATCGCCGGGACAGTGGCGCCGGGCTCGCACAGAAGCCTGAACCGATCGCACACTGGTGTCGGGTGGGCAGCACAACGCCGTAGCGCCCACTCGATCAGGCAGTTCTGCGCTTGCTTGTAGTAGGCACGGCGTTGGCCGCTATCCAGGTGCTGAGGTGCCCGCTAACTCAGGTCATGTTCGTCTTGCCGTACCGAGGATGTGGGGCGATGTGACATCGATCGGATTCGGTCGGAAGTTGAAGCGCTCGCTGTGCTCGATGATGAACCCTGCCCCCTCGATTGCGGTGAGTGTGTCACGTGCTGCGTGACACCCGCCGGAGAGGAACGGACGGATCGTGCGATCGGCGATGCGCTGCAGGCGTGCCGGTCCGGGACGTTTCGAGACGACGTGTTCGTAGAAGCGCAGCTCGCCACCTGGACGGATCACGCGGCGGAGTTCGGCGAGCGCGGTTGCCTGATCAGGCACGGAACACAGCACGAGCGACGCGACGCCGGCATCGAACGCCGCGTCTGGCACAGGGAGCGCGTCAGCGGTGCCATCGCGGATCGTGATCCGGACCGAAATCGAGCGAGACGCTTCTTCGGCTCGGGCGCGAAGGAACGACTCCGGTTCGACGGCGACCAACTCGGTCACCGTGCTGGGATAGTGCGAGAAGTTCAGGCCGTTGCCCGCGCCGACTTCGATCACGCGGCCGTGTAGACCAGCGAGCAGTCGGTCGCGGTACTCGCTGGCGCCTTTCGCTTCGGCGACGTGGCTGAAGCGTTGGTAGGCGCGAGCGAAAATCGGGTGGTGGACTCGGGTCACCGGTTTGCCGCCGTGGTGCTGCCCCGACACAGGCATAGATTGCCACCCCTCTGTCAACCGGTTGAAGGGACCTTCGCCGGCTGGGTCAGGGCCTTGGTCACTATCGAGCGGGCGTGGTGGCCGCGGATGGTGTCAACGTGGAACGGCACCGCGCGTTGTTGACAGTCGGGCTTCAACCACCGCGCCGAACAACTCGCCGACCAGCGAACCGCAAGCTCGGAGGTCGCAGCGTGAGGATCCCCGTGCTGCGGGACGCGGTCGAACCGGAGCCGAAAGCGGGAACCTCCACAACGATCGCCGTTCGGCGAGCCGGACCGAGCGGTGACGCGAACGACTCGGATGTGGCAGCGGCAGCGCAACGGACATCTAAACGTCGTCGGCGCGTTGTTGGTGTGCACTGGGTTGCGTTCCGTCACGCCCGGATGGCAGCGGCGACAGCAGCCGCCGGTGTCGCCTCGGCCGTGCTGGTCGGTCATGATGGCTCGCTCAGCTGGCAGATCGCCCGGGTCATGGGCGTGGCGGTGCTGACAACAGCGGCAGTCGTGGCGGCAGGCCGCCTCGGCGATCGGACCTGCGGTCATCTCGCCGCGGCGGTGGGTGTGATTGCGCTGGCTGTCGGTGCCGGGTTCGTGCCCTATCTCGTCAAGGGCGGTCCGTCGATCGTGGCCGCCGCCGGGGTC
>DASQTR010000401.1:0-2090 GCA_035641795.1 Ilumatobacter sp. | reverse complement strand
TGCCGATCGGCGTCGCCTGCGGAGGATGAGAACGGCCGAACGCAGGGGTCATTCACCCGTGACGGAGGACGCCAACCAGCGGGCGGGCGGACAGGGTTCGAGGGTGACCAAGATAAGCGTGGTCGCCATTTCGGCGTCGGGTCTGTGATGTTCGCCGAGGAGCGCCAGCAGCACATCATCGAAGCCGCGAGGTCGGCCGGGCGGGTCGACGTCAGCGAGCTGTCGGCGGCGCTCGCGGTGACGACCGAGACCATCCGACGGGATCTGTCGCACCTCGAGCGGAGGGGTGTGCTGCGCCGCGTCCACGGCGGTGCGATGCCCGTCGAGCGCTCGGCTGTCGATCTGGTCGTCGACGACCCACCCGGCGGCACGACGGCGGCAGCTGCTGCACTTATCGCGAAGGCGGCCCTCGACGAGCTGCCCGACCGCGGCTCGGTCATCCTCTCCGCCGGGGCAGCGACAGAATGCCTGGCGGAGATGCTTCCGGCCGACCGCCCGCTCATCGTCGTGACCAACGCGTTGGCGATCGCGTCGACGGTCGTGGTCCGCCCGGCTACGACCGTCGTCTTCATCGGCGGTCGGATCGACCGACGCAGCGCCGGGTCCGTCGATTCGTGGGCGCTGCACCAGATTTCGCAGAGCTTCGTCGAGGTGGCGTTCATCGAGTCGACCGGCGTGTCGGTACGGCGCGGCCTCTCCGAACCTGACATGGCCACTGCCGCCGTCAAGGCGGCGATGATGGCTTCTGCCCGTCGTACCGTCCTTCTCGCCGATCACGTCAGGGTCGGCATGGACGAGCTGGTTCGTTTCGGTGAACTCGAAGACGTCGACGCACTCGTGACCGATCCAGGTCTTGACGAGCAGATCGCACAGAGGATCGTCGCGCGTGGACCGAGAGTGATCTGTGCGTGAGCCGACAACGCCCGCTCCGACCCCCGCCGTGCACGAGCACGGTGACCACGCCGTTCCCCTTGCCGGGGATCCACCCGCCAGACGGCATCGCCTGCCCACCCGGGTGATGAGGTACTGGCGCTGGCGGGCCTTCTACTCCGCTCTGCCGGTCTTGATCCTCCTGATCGGTCTGGCGCTCGTCATTCCGTGGGGTCCGGGGTGGGTTCGCTGGGGCGTCGTCGGCGTCTTCGTCGTGGTCGTCGCCGCCGGCCTGATCATCCTGCCGCCGATTCGCTACCGCGTCTTCTGGTACGCGATCTCGCCGACCGAGATCGACATCCAATACGGAATGATTTTCGTCAAGCGCAGCGTCGTGCCGATGCATCGGATCCAGAACCTGCGGACCGATCGCGGACCGATGGCCGGCCACTACCGGATGACGAACCTGAAGATCCGTACCGCAGCCGGCTCGGTGAGCCTCAGTGGACTGGACCGCGACGAGGCGGACGAACTCTGCGACAGGATCAGTCGGCTGACGGAGTTCGCCGACGATGTCTGAGTCGCCGCGCGGGGTGGCCGTTGCAGGCACCCGACTGCACCCGATCTACCTGATCATCGGAACGCTCAAGACTCTGCGCCAGGCGATCCCGTATCTCGCCGTCACCATCTTCGGTGGTGCCCCGTGGTGGGTGAACGCCACGCTCGTCGCCTTGGCCATGGCGGTGGCCACAGCTCAGTGGTACGTCAAGAAGTACTCCGTCGTCGGCGGTGCACTCCACGTGCGCAGCGGCCTGTTGAATCGATCCGTACGGGTCGTTCCCATCACCAGGATCACCGCGCTGGCGGCGTTTCAGTCGTTGACACAGCGCCTCGTCGGTGTCTGGGGCTTGGACGTGCAATCGCCGGGCGACCGGAACGGCTCGCCCATCACGCTCGCGTGCCTGTCCGGCCACCGCCTCGACGAACTCCGCGTTGCACTGGAGTCAGGTGGCCGGGTCACAGCGCTCACCGATCCGGAATCAGGCCGTGGACAACCAGCCATTCAGCGGTACCTCGCCTGGCGGCGCAGTTCGGTGGCTCCTGCGTCAGCCCATGGGCTCAAGGTGATCGCGGTGTTGACCACGGCCGAGTTGCTGACCGTCGTGGCGACCAGCAACGCGATTCCGTTGATCTTCTTGCTCGCCGTGGTGGCGTGGCTC
>DASQTR010000400.1:0-9665 GCA_035641795.1 Ilumatobacter sp. | reverse complement strand
ACGCACCAGCACGCTGCGATCCACGAGAGCCCGCCACACCTCGCGCCCAGGCAAGGCCGTCGGCCGGAACAGCACGAAGTTGGCGCCGCTCGGTGCGACCTCGATCGGCATCGCCCGCATGGCGGCGCTGATGCGCTCGCGCTCGGCGACGATCAGTCGTACGCGCGCGTCCATCTCGTCCACGAAGCGCAGCGCCAACCGCCCGGCGATCTGCTTGGCGGCGTCGAGGTGGTAGGGCAGCACGACGGCGTCCAGCGCGCGCACGAACCACACCGGCCCGACCACGTAGCCGAGCCGAACCGCCGCCATGCTCCACGTCTTCGAGAACGTGCGCGTGACGACGAGCGGCGTCGACTCGCCGACGAGCTCGAGCGCCGACCAGTCGGCGAACTGTGCGTAGGCCTCGTCGATCACGACCAGACCGGGCGCGATCGACAGCAGCTGCTCCACGCGTTCGGCCGGTTCCACCAACCCGGTCGGGTTGTTCGGCGACGTCAGGAAGACGACGTGCGGCGCGGCGGAGTCGACCACGCGTCGCATCTCGTCCGCGGCCAGCGTGAAGTCGGCGTCGCGCTCGCCTTCGACGACACTGGAACCGACCACGCGCGCGATGTGTGCGTGCATCTGGTACGTCGGTTCGAACGTCGCCACCGTGCGCCCAGGGCCGGCATACGTCAGCAGGATCGTCTGCAGCACCTCGTTCGACCCGTTGGCCGCGAAGACCATGTCCGGCGCCACGCCGTGACACTCGGCGATCGCCTCGCGCAGCTCGATGGCATGCCGGTCTGGGTAGCGGTGCCACTCCACCCGCGACATCTCGGCGGCCAACGCATCACGCCACGCGGCGGGCGGCGGCAGCGGCGACTCGTTCGTGTTGAGGCGAACCTTCACGTCGATCTGCGGCGAGTGGTAGCCCTCGAGTGCCCGCAAGTCGTCGCGCACCGGAATCACCGCGGCGAGGCTACCGAGAGCTTCGAGACCACGAAGAACACATTGCTCGGTAGCGTGCCGGCATGGCTCAGGCCCGCCGTGAGGACGCCGCGAGCGCGGCGGCGGAGTTGGCCGTGATCGCCGACACGATCGAGCGCCACCGCGAGCGCGTCGCCGGGCTCGTCACCCCGTTCCTCGGTACCGAGCGCGACGACGTCGTGACGTCGATCCACGAGGCCGAGCGGCAACTGGTCATCGCCGCGCGCGCCCTTCGGCGCACGATCAAGTCGCTCGAGAACTGACCATAGGCCGTGAGCGTTCTGTAAACGCTTGCACCGGGCCGAAAACGGGGATGACCCCCCGTGAGGGGGGCCATCAAACCCGTGCACGGCCGAGCGGCGGATCTCGACCGCACCAATCCAGGTGGCGGGAACCTGGTTGGCCACATTCTGCCTATTGACGAAGCGAACAGCAAGCATTGCCGGAGGATTTCGTCGCCTGAACGAGGGACATCCGCGACCGCTACTGTCGCCCCCCGAATGCGGATGGTCGAGGTGACCCGCGCGCTCACGTCCGCGCGCCGAGAGGCCCTGGTCGCGTTCGTCGAACGGCTCGCCGCCGGAGCCGGCTGGCGGCCGCTCAGCGACCATCTCTGGCTGGATCTCAAAGACGGCCACGCGCCGGGACCGATCGTGGTCTCGGCCGCCGACCCTGGCGGCACGATCGCGCTGGCGCAGGTGTCGCGCGCCAACGAAGGATCGGTGCTCGAGGTCGTGATCGACCCGGCAGTGCCTGACGCTGCCGCCGTCCACGATGACGTGCTCGAGACCGCCGTGGACGCCTTCCGGAACGCGGGTGGCGGCCACTTGACGTGGTGGACCGATGTCAACCCCGAACGCGTCCGCGGCGTCGCCAACGAGGCCGGACTGACCCTCGCCCGCTCACTCCACGAGATGCGCGTCGAGCTGCCGCTCGAATCGCACGCTGCCGTACCGACGCGCCCCTTCGCACCTTCCGACGTCGACGCGTGGCTGCGTGTCAACAACCGCGCCTTCGCCGACCATCCCGAACAGGGCGGCTGGGACCGCGACACGTTGGCCACCCGCCTTGCCGAGCCCTGGTTCGACCCCGACGGCTTCCGCCTCTACGAGCACGACGGCGCGGTCGCCGCGTTCTGCTGGACCAAGGTGCACCGGGAGACGACACCTCCCGTCGGCGAGATCTATGTGATCGGCGTCGATCCCGAGCTGCACGGCCGCGGCCTCGGCCGCGAGCTCACCCTCGCCGGCCTCGACTGGATGAGCGGCCACGGCCTGACCGAGGCGATGCTGTTCGTCGACGGCGGCAACGTCGCCGCTGTACGGCTCTACGAGCGGCTCGGTTTCGTGACGCGCCGCACGCGCTACGCGTTCGCTGGCACACTGAGCCAATGACCGTGATCGATCCGCTGCCGCGCTGGAGCGTGGCCGACATCTTCGAGTCGCTCCATGCCCCCGAGTTCGCCGCAGCGATGGAGCGGGCGAGTGCCGAGGCGACCCGCCTGGCGGCGTTGTTCGACGAGCACAACGTGCGCGCCGTCGATCCACGGCCGGTGACGGCCGACGATGGCGAGACCGCCGACGCCGTGATCGCCGCCGTCAACCGGACGATCGCCGAGCTCGAGATCCTCGAGGTCGCCGTGTACGCCACCGTGGCCACCGACTCGCGCGACGAGCATGCCGCTGCGTTGCTCAGCCGGATCGAGGTCGACGACGCCGTGATCCGCCCGTTGCTGGCCCGCCTGGCCGAGTGGGTGCGCGCGCTCGGCGTCGACGAACTGGCAGCGGTCAGCGACCAAGTCCGTGAGCACCTGCAGCCGCTCCAGCGTCTGGCGAGCCGCGCCGAGCATCAGATGTCCGAGGCCGAGGAAGGGCTCTACGCCGAGTTGGCGACGACCGGTTCGTCGGCATGGTCGCGTCTGCATGGCGAGGTCACGTCGCAGCTCACCGCTGACGTCGCGTTCCCCGACGGTCACGTCGAGCGGCTCTCGATGCCCGCCGTGAGAGGACTCGCGTCCAACCCCGATCCGGCCGTCCGCAAAGCCGCGTTCGACGCCGAGATGGTGGCCTGGCCGACGATCGCCACCGCCATCTCGGCGGCGATGAACGCGATCAAGGGCGAGGCCAACATCGTCGACCGACGGCGCCGCTGGGCGAGCCCGCTCGACTCATCGCTGTTCGGCAACAGCGTGAGCCGGGCGACGTTCGACGCGATGCAATCGGCCGTCACCGCCGCCCTTCCCGATTTCCGTCGCTGGATGCGGTGCAAGGCGGCGTTGCACGGCTACAGCGGCGGGCTGCGTTGGTGGACCTGGTCGCGCCGCTGCCGAGCGCGGCGTCGACCACCTCGTGGGAGGAGGGCATCGTCTGGGTGCGTTCCGCCTTCGCGACCTACAGCGAGGAGCTCGCCGGTCTCGTAGATCGCGCGCTCGAGCAGCGGTGGATCGACGCCGGCCCGCGCGACGGCAAGGCGGGCGGAGCGTTCTGCATGCCGTTCCTCGGCGACCGCTCGCTCGTGCTGCTGAACTGGGCGGGCTCGCTCGATTCGGCACAGGTGACCGCCCACGAGCTCGGTCACGCATACCACAACACCACGCTCGCGGGGCGCACGCCGTTGCAGAAGCGGCTGCCGATGGCGCTCGCCGAGACGGCGAGCATCTTCTGCGAGACGCTGGCCGTCGACGCCGGCCTGCACCGCCTGCCGGGCGACCAGCGTCTGGCGTTGCTCGACATCGACCTCGTCGGTTCGACACAGGTGGTCGTCGACATCCACTCGCGCTTCCTGTTCGAGTCCGAGCTGTTCGCGCGGCGTCAGCGGCGCACGCTCGGCGCCACCGAGCTCAACGAGCTGATGTTGCAGGCGCAGGCCGACGCCTACGGCGACGGGCTCGACCTCGAGACCCGCCACCCGTACATGTGGTTGCTCAAGCCGCACTACTACAGCGCTCACTTCTACAACTGGCCGTACACGTACGGCATGTTGTTCGGGCTCGGCCTGTTCGCAAGGTACGAGGCCGATCCCGAGCGCTTCCGCGATGGCTACGCGGACGCGCTGTCGCGGGCTGGCATCGAATCGGCGGAGTCGCTCGGCGCGATGTTCGGGATCGACGTGACCTCCGAGGACTTCTGGACGTCGAGCCTCGACGTGTGCCGGGCCCGCATCGCCGAGTACGAGGCGCTCGCCGCCGCGCCGTGATGGCGAGCGCCACCCGCTACGACGTCACGCGCGAGCAGCTCAGCGACCTGCTCGCCGGCACGCCGCGCTACCGGGTCGACCAAGTGTGGAGCGGGCTCTACTCACGGCTCGGCGAGCCGGAGAGCTGGACCGATCTGCCAAAGCCGCTGCGAAGCGACCTCGCCCGGCTCCTGCCGGGCGCGCTGACACCGGTCACGGAATCGATCAGCGACAGGGGCGACACGGTGAAGTTCCTGTGGGAGCTGGAGGGCGGTAGCCGCATCGAGACCGTGCTCATGCTCTACCGCGACCGGGCGACGGTGTGCATCTCGAGCCAGGCCGGATGCGCGATGGGATGCGGGTTCTGCGCTACCGGTCAGGCCGGTTTCACCCGTCACCTCACACCCGGCGAGATCATCGAACAGGTGGTACGCGCAACCGAACGGGCGCGTGCGCTCGACCGGCGAGTGTCGAACGTCGTGTTCATGGGCATGGGCGAGCCGCTGGCGAACGAAGCCGCGGTCTGGACCGCCGTCGAGCGCATCCACGGCGACCTCGGCCTGTCGGCGCGCCACATCACCATCAGCACGGTCGGCATCATCCCCGGCATCCGCGCGCTCGCCGCCCGGCCGCTCCCCGTGAATCTCGCCGTGTCGTTGCACGCCGCCGACGACGCCCTCCGCGACGAGCTGGTGCCGATCAACCGCCGCTACCCGATCGACGATCTCGTCGCCGCTTGCCGGGAGTACCTCGGCGTCCGCAACCGGCGGATCAGCTTCGAATGGGCGATGATCGACGGCGTCAACGACCGCGACTCCGACGCCCGCGAGCTCGCTGCGATCTGCCGCCGGTTGCGTCCGGCGGCTCACGTCAACCTGATCCCGCTCAACCCGACCCCGGGCTACCCCACACGCGGATCGTCGCTGAAGCGGGTGCACGAATTCCGCGACGAGCTCGAGCGCCTCGGCGCCAACGCCACGGTGCGCCAGAACCGCGGCACCGACATCGACGCCGCCTGCGGTCAACTCGCCGCCGGCCAGCCGGTGGCGGTCGGAGGTTCTCGGACTCGGGCGGGCGAGCGCCAAAGCGCAGCGGAGGCGGCGAGCACCGGAGGCGACGGTGAGCAGCTTGGCTGCGATCCGTAGCCCTACGACTAGCAGCCGGCGGAGAGAACTGACAGGTACGGATTGACCGGGATGCCGCCGCCGGGATGGATCTCGAAGTGCAGGTGCGGGACGCCGGTGGCGTTTCCCGTATCGCCGATGTAGCCGATCACCTGAGCCTGCTCCACGCGCCCCGACACACCCTCGTAGCCCGAGAGGTGGGCGTAGTAGTAGCGCGTCCCGTTGTCGCCGAACAGCTGGATCGCGAGTCCGCCGAGCGGGTTGGTCGTCTGATTGACCGAGCCCGACACGACGGCTTGCAACGGCGTGCCCGTGGGGGCCAGCATGTCGACGCCCTGGTGCCGCCGGCCGCCGCTGCGTGGCGCACCCCACGAGTCGCCGTAGGCCGAGCCCCCCAACACTGGGCAGATCAGTGCGTCGATGTAGCCCTCGCCGGCGGCACGCGGGTTGGTGCCGGTGCCGCCACCGCCGGTACGGCCGCCCGCTTCGCCGCCGCTGGCGCCGATGTTGCCACTGGTGATGCCCCCGGACGTCTCGGCCACAACGCCGGCGGGCGGCTCGACGCCGAGCGTCGGGGCGGCGTTGCGGGCCGACTCGGCCATGCGCCGTTCGACCTCGCTCAGCTGGCGTGCCTTCTCCCGCTGCTGCGCCACGAGGGCGGCTGCGACCGACTCGTCCTCCAGGCGCTTCGACTCGATCGCCCGCAGTCGCTCGACCTCGGCCTCCGCAGCGACCTGCAGCTGGACGAGCTGCTCCTTCGATCGGTCGAGCGCGCGTTCCGTCTCGTTGAGCTCGGACCGCTTCTCGGCGAGGCGCTCCTTGGCCTGGTCGTAGTCGTCGATCGTCGTGGCGCCTGTCTCGGCGACGACCTCGGCGAACACGTTGGCCTGCAGCTGCGCGCTGGGCTCACGAAGGTCGGTCAGGATCGGGATGCCGTCGATACCGCTGGCCACGAAGCGGTCGACGGCGACCGTCTCGACGGCCTGGCGAAGGCCTTCCACCTCGACTTCGAGTTCGGCCACCTCCTGGGCGAGCCGTTGGCGGTCGAGTTCGAGCAGCGCCTGCTTGGACTCCGCCGCCAGGAACGCCTCGGCGGCGTCGTTGGCGCGTTCGCGGGCGGCCGCGATCTCGGCCGCGGCCTGCTGCGCTGCGTCTTCGTCGGTCTGGGCGACCAGGACCGGGCTCGTGACCGCAGTGATCGCAAGGGCGGCGACGAGTGCTGCGAGACCGCGTCTGACCGCCCTGGACATACCCGCTCGATGGTAGCGGCCACCGCATTTCACAGCAGGGGTTTCGGCATCTGGCGTGGCCGAGATAAACAGCAGACTCGTGACGGGCGACGAATTGGTACCTGCGCTGGCGCTCGACCACATCGTGTTCAGACGCGACGGCACGCTGATCCTCGACGACATCTCTTTCCACGTCCGCACCGGCGACCGCTGGGTCGTGCTCGGTGCCAACGGGAGCGGGAAGTCGACGCTGTTGCGGATCGCCGCTGTCTACGAGCACCCGTCGCACGGGACGGTGCGCGTGCTCGGCGAGACGCTGGGGCGGACCGACGTGCGGGTTCTGCGCCGGCGGGTCGGCTACAACTCCGCCAGCCTCTCCGCCGAGCTGCGTCCGAGCGTCAGCGCGGTTGACGTGGTGATGACCGCCAAGTATGCGGCGCTGGAGCCGTGGTGGCATCAATACACCGCGGACGACCGCGAGCGGGCGATCACCTGCCTTGAGCGCATGGGTGTTGGCCGCCTCGCCGAGCGGCCGCTGGCAACACTGTCGACCGGCGAACGCCAGCGGGTGCTGCTTGCGCGCACGCTGATGAACGACCCGGGCGTGATCCTCCTCGACGAGCCGTCCGCGGGACTCGATCTCGGCGGGCGCGAGGATCTCGTCGCCGCCCTCGCCGAGCTCGGCGGTCAGCGGGGCAGCCCGCCGTTCGTGCTCGTCACGCACCACGTCGACGAGATTCCTCCCGGCACGACGCACGCACTACTGCTCAAGGGCGGGCGGGCGATCGCCCAGGGGACCCTCGGCGACGTCTTGACGAGCAACACGTTGAGTGACTGCTTCGGCATGCCGCTCGAGCTCGAGCGCCGGGACGATGGACGCTTCACGGCCTGGTCGAGAGCAAGTCCACGAGCTTGACGCGCGCGCGTCGCACCTCGTCGTCGAGCACGCGCTCGAGCACACCGCCGGTCCAAAGCCTCCCGTCGTAGGCGAGGTGCATCGTCAGCACGGTCTCGTTGCCGTCCGCGGCGAGCTCGACCCGCAGCGCCCACATGGCGTGCTCCTTGCCGTCGACCTCGGCGCGCTCGAAACGTGCGCCGCGATCAGGTTCGACCTGGACTCGTTGCATTCGCAATCGCTTCGAGCGGGCGAACGGGCCGACCCGTGCCCTCAGCTCGACGTCCCACGTCGGCAGCGGATCGTCGGCCACGACCTCCGCGCGGTGGACCAACCGCAACCAGGGCGGATAGGCCTCGAGCCGCGACACGTAGGGAAAGAGGTCGTGCGCGGAAGCGGGAACGACGACCGATTCGGAGGTGCGCACGTGAACCGGTCTCAGTGCCGTCGGCGCTCGCGGCCGCGGAACGCACGCGCGAGCAAGGGGCTCGACACTTCGAGCAGCCCACCGAGGTCGTCGTCATGGTCGAAGTCGGGCTGCCACGCCTGAGCCGACTGGGTGGGCGCCGCGCCCTGGGCCGGCCTGGGGATCTCGCCCGTCCCGTCGATCTGGAGCTGCTCACCTGCGTGCGCCTTGCCACCACCGCGCCGCGTGCGGCGCGGTTTTGCCGACGGCGCCGCGGGGCGCGGCTGGCGGGGCTTGAACAGTCTCGGTTGCTCCTCGCGCCGATCGTCGAGCGTCCAGCCGACCGGCACGACCATTGCGTCGGCGTGCCGGCGGCACAGCACGTTCGGGTCGGGTGCCGGTGCATCGCCCAGCGGCGCCAGCCAGAACAGCAGATCCTCTGGCACCATGCCGTAGGCCGCGGCGCCGGGCTCTGAGCAGCCAGGACGTTCGCAGAGCTTCGACACGCGGTCGAATCTAGGGCATCGGCGCCGCGTCAGCGCGGCTCGCGAGGCAGGCCGAGCACCCGCTCGCCGAGGATGTTGCGCATGATGTTCGACGTGCCCCCCATGATCGTGTAGCCGGGCGCGTAGAGCACGCCGCGCACGAGGTCGTTCCACACCGTGGCCTCTGGTCCGAAAACTCGCGACACGAACTCGGCCACCCGCCATTCGTGCTCGGTGCAGAAGCATTTGGTCGCCGCCGAGAACCCGCGCGGCGCCTGCTTGAGCACCTCGCGGGCGACCAGGATGCGGCCGATCCGGTACCCCGTCTCGAGTTCCGCGATCTCCTGGCGCACGAGCGGATCCGACGTGTCCGCACGGTCGCGCGCCATCCGGTACAGCGCGTAGTTCGACATCAGTCGGTCGATGCCGCCGCGCTCGTGCTCGAGTTGGCCCATCGTCTGCTTGAACGCCGCGCCCTCGACGCCCACGAGGTTCGCCGCCGGCACGCGGGCGTCGGTGAAGAAGACCTCGCAGAAGTGACGGTTGGCCGTCATGTCCTTGATCGGGCGGACCTCGATGCCGGGGGTGCTCATCGGCACGATCAGCTCGCTGATCCCCTCGTGTGGGAGGCCGCCGTGGGAGGTGCGACAGATCAGGTACACGTAGTCGGCGACGGCGGCGAAGCTGGTCCAGATCTTCTGGCCGTTGATCACGTACTCCTCGCCGTCGCGGACGGCGCTGGTGACCAGCGAGGCGAGATCGGAGCCGGCATTCGGCTCCGACATGCCGATGCACCACGTGGTCTCACCGGAGAGGATGCCGGGCAGGAACGCCTCTTGCTGATCGGGACGTCCGTAGGCGATCAGCGATGGGCCCATCTGGCGGTCGGCGAACCACATCGCCGCGATCGGCGCCCCGGCGGCGATCAACTCCTCGCCGATGATGAGCCGGTCGACAGGCGGACGCCCTTGGCCGCCGAACTGCTCGGGCCAGGTGAGGCCGATCCAGCCGAGTGCCGCCAGTTCCTGGGCGAACTCCTTCGAGAACCCGTTGATCCACGAGTCGTTGTGGCGTCCGTACCGCGCCACCGCACCGGCGGCCACCTCGCGCGCCTGCTCGCGCAGTGCTACCTGTTCCGGCGTCCATCCGAACTCCACGCCGCGAGCGTACGAGCCGCTCGCCGACGGCGACTGATCTCGTCATCGGCTAATCGTTTATGATCATGACGTGAGGATCCGTGGCGTGGTCAGCTTCCTGCTCATTGGTCCTGCGCTCGCGGCGTGTGCCGACGACTCGCCGGTTCGGCAGTCATCCCCGGACACCACAGCAACGACCACAGCAACGACCACAGCGACGACAACAGCGACGACTACAGCGAGTACG
>DASQTR010000399.1:0-3431 GCA_035641795.1 Ilumatobacter sp. | reverse complement strand
GCCGATCACACCGATCGAGATCGCTGTGGCGAGCCCGAAGCCGATCGCCAACTCGAGCCTGTTCACCTCACGCCCGAGCACGATCAGGCCGGGCCCGCCGAGCATGACGATCACCGTTCCCACGAACTCGGCCGCCACGTTCCTGACGGCGGCCGGTCGCATGACGAGGAAACTACCCGACCCGCATCACCCCTAACCTGGACACATGAGCCGCGGCCGTACGCGCCGGGTGGTGATCACCACCGTTACGCCCGACGGTGTACGTCGTACGCCCGACCAGCTGATCGTCGAGGAGCCGATGACGATCCAGCTCGACGGAACGACCGTCTCGACGACGATGCGCACGCCGGGCCACGATTTCGAGCTGGCGGTCGGGTTCTGCCACACCGAGGGTCTGCTTTCCGGCGCGGCGGTGACCGGCGTGCGCTACTGCGGCACGGGGCCTGCGGCCGAGACGGAGTTCAACGTCGTCACGGTCGAAACCGGCGGCGTCGCGCCCACGCCAACTCCGCGCCTCGGGCCCACGTCGTCGAGTTGCGGGTGGTGCGGCAGCGATCAGCTCGACGACATGTGCGCTCGCCTGACGCCGCTGCCGTCGACCGAGCCGATGCCGCTCGAGCTGCTCGGGCGCGTGCCGCAGCTGGTCGCCGAGCACCAGCGTCTGTTCGACTCGACGGGCGCCGTGCATGCCGCCGCGCTGTTCGATCGCGAGGGCGCGATCCGCAACGTCCGCGAGGACGTCGGGCGCCACAACGCGGTCGACAAGCTGGTGGGGGCGATGCTGCTCGCTGGCGAGCTGCCGGCCGCCGGGCTGGGACTGTTCGTCAGCGGGCGCGCCAGCGTCGAGATGGTGCAGAAGGCATGGGCGGCCGGGTTCGGCACGGTGCTAGCGGTGAGTGCGCCGACGGCGCTGGCCGTCGACGCCGCCCGGCGCGGCAACGTGTTCCTCGCCGGCTTCGTGCGCGGCGACCGCTTCAACGTCTACGCACCGGAACGACTCCCTACATGAGCGGATCGATAGCCTGCGCGGCATGCGCATGGAGACCGGCGTCTGCGTCCTGCACCTCTTCTGCACGCGTGCCGACGTCGTCGACCGCCAAGCGGTGACGGCGGCGATCGACAGCGCGAAGCAGCGCGACTGTCAAGTGGTGACGGCATCGATCCTCGGCCACAAGGCCGACCTGGCCGTGATGGCGGTCGGGCAGGACGTGGCGGCGCTGCGCGAACTGCAGACAGCGCTGCAGCACGCAGGGCTCCATGTCGTCGACAGCTACCTGTCGATCACCGAGGTCAGCGAGTACGCCAAGGGCATGCCCGAGCACATGCTGCGCGACCGGCTGTACCCGCAGCTGCCGCCGGACGGCAAGCCCGCGTTCTGCTTCTATCCGATGAGCAAGCGGCGCGAGGCGCACGCCAACTGGTACGCCACGCCGTTCGAGGACCGGCTCGACATGATGATGGAGCACGGCTCGAGCGGACGGAAGTTCGCCGGCCGCGTCGTTCAGCTCGTGACCGCCTCGACCGGGCTCGACGACTTCGAGTGGGGCGTCACGTTGTTCGCCAACGATCTCGACGTGATCAAGGACGTCGTGTACACGATGCGGTTCGACCGCGGCAGCGCGCTCTACGGCGAGTTCGGGCGGTTCTTCGTCGGTTACCTGGACGACGCCGCCAACCTTGTCTAGAGCACGGGTGTCTGACACCCGACGTGTCTGACACCAATCCTCGGGGGCTCCAGACACCTCATCTATCGGTCGAGGAAGACCTCGAACTGGTCGAGGGTGTGGTCCACGCCCTCGTCGTCGAAGCTGAAGGCCTCGAACCACGCGCGCGTGCGTTCGCCGCTGGTGGTCGAGAGCTCGACGTCGCCGGAATAACCGCTGTAGTCGATGCTCAGGCCGCCGGCGAGGCGTTGCGCGCAATCGGCGAAGTTGGTGCAGACCTGACCGCCGACACTCACTGACGCCATGTGATTCTTGAACTCACCGGGGTCGTCGGAGCCCGCCTGGATCGCCGCCAGTGCGATCAGGTTGACGCAGTCGCGGGCGTTGGCGGTGAAGAACTCCGCTGGTCCACCTTCGACCATCGACGTGGCGACCGGTCCCACGCCGGTCAGGCGGGCGCGGAACTCGGGCGTCAACGACTGGATCGCCTGGCGGCCGTCGCGGATCGCGTCGTTGACCAACACCTGAGGCGGTGTGATGTCGGCGGTGGCGCGGTCGATCGCCTGCAACAGCCGCGTGCCGTCGTCGGCGTCGCCGAGCACCACGATCACGCTGGGGCCATTGACAAGCAACTGCTCGGCGACCTCGCGCAGATCCTCGCGGTCGGCGTCGAACCCGACCGGCGTCTGCACGCTGACCAGATTGCGTTCCTCGATCGCCTCGACGAACGCGTCCTTGAGGCCGCGGCCGTAGGGATCGTCGAGATAACCCACACCCACCGTCTCCACGCCGGTGCGCTCGACGCGGCGTTCGATCGCCGCCATCTCGAGCGAGTCGCTCGGCACCGTGCGGAAGAAGAACTTGTTGTCGGGGTAATCGTCGAGCGCGAGCGCCGTCGCCGAGGGAGAGCACGTCACGACGCCGGTGAGCGGGAGCACGGCGTCGGCGAGCTGTGCCAGGGCGACTGTCGAGGACGCCGGACCGACGATGGCGTCGACGCCCGAGGTCAGCAGCTCGTCGAGCCCGGTGCCGGCGCTCTCGTCGGCGAGCTCGAGTTCGACTCGCCGACCGAGCACACCGCCGGCGACGTTGATCTCTTCGACGGCGCGCCCGACCTCACTGATCATCGGCCCGCCCAGGGCCGCGCCCGGTCCGGTGCGGGGCAGGAAGGCGCCGATCGACAGCGTGCCGTCGACAAGGCGCGGCGAGATCGTCGTGGTCGTCGGCGCGATCGTCGACGTCGTCGTGGTCGACTGCTGGTCGCTGCCGCTACACGCGGTGACGGCGAGCACCGACACGGCGGCCAAGACAGAGCGCGCCGACACACCGCGCGCACGCCCCGCTCGCCTCGCTCGCCGGCCCATCACGTCACGATAGGACGGTGTCGTGGGGGAACGGGTACCGCTACCGTGACGCCGGTGAGCGTCACCACGACGGATCGCGCCGTGGGCGCTGCCTGGCAGGGGCGTTTGGAGGCGCTCGCGGACCACTCGCTCGGCGGGCGGTCGTTCTGCCAGCGGCTCGCGGGCGCCACCGACGTCTGGATCGAGGCGCTAGCCGCCAGCGCGTGTGAGCAGCACCCCCGCGCGCCGCGATTCGCGCTGCTCGCGGTGGGGGGATTCGGCCGCGGTGAGCTGTCGCCGCAGAGCGACCTCGACCTGTTGCTCGTGCACGACAGCAAGCCGAAGCACGTCGAAGAAATTGCGTCGGCGATCTGGTATCCGGTGTGGGACGCCGGGCTCAAGCTCGGGCACGCGGTGCGCAGCG
>DASQTR010000398.1:0-3047 GCA_035641795.1 Ilumatobacter sp. | reverse complement strand
GTCGCCGCCGTCCGCGAGGAAGCTGTTGACGGTGACGCGGTAGCTCGCCGCGGGGTCGATCGGCGTGCCGTTCAGGGTCATGACGGTCACCCTGTCGTTCAGGGCGCGCGTCGTGTCGTACGTGTACGCGAACCCGTTCGAGACCTGGAGGATCCCGATGCCGCCGGTGAACTGCCGCTCGAGCACCTCCTTGATCTGGGCGCCCGTGAGGGTCATCGTCACGAGGCTGTTGCCGAACGGCTGGACGGTGAACGCCTCGCCGTAGGTGACGACGCCGTCGCCCTCGCCGGCCGCGCTGCTCGGGAAGAGCAGGTCGGCGCGGATGCCGCCGGCGTTCATGAAGGCGATCTGCGAGCCAGTGCCGGCCTGCGCGGCGTCGAACCGCTGGGCGTCGGCGATGACGTCGCCGAGCGCGGACTCACCGGCGGCGTTCGCGGTGCGGGTGATCGTCGCCGTGATCTTGCCGATGATGCGGTTCGCGAACGGAGCCGACAGCGTCCGATACTTGGTCACGAGCGCCGTCAGATCCGGTGCACGCTGGACGCCACGGGTGACGATGCGGTTGTTCACCGTCGCCGCCACGACGTCGCGCGTGTAGCGGCTGATCGAGAGGTCGATATCGGTGATAAGCCGGCCCTGGTGGGCAGCGCCGGTGACGATCTTGCCGTCGACGACGCAGTTCACCGCCCAGTTCGTGTGGCCGGTGACGACGACGTCGATCTCGTCGTCCATGCGCTCCACGATCGGCGGCAGCGCACCGGTGAGGTTGCCGCACTGGTTGATCGTGGTCTCGTTCAGCGGGTTGCTCGTCGTGCCGCCCTCGTGCAGCAGGACGATGATCGTCTCGACGCCGCGGCGCTTGAGCTCCGGCACGAGCGCGTTCACCGAGTCGGCCTCGTCGAAGAAGTTCACGCTGGCGACGGCCGACTGGCTGACGATCGAGGGCGTGCCCTCGAGCGTCATACCGACGATCGCGATGTCGAGCCCGCCCCGGAAGCTGTGGATCTTGTACGGCGCGAAGATCGTCTCGCCGCTGTCCTTGTAGGCGACATTCGCGGCGAGGAAGTCGAACTCCGCACCGGCGAAGCCATCGCCGTCCTGGCAGCCGTCCACCGGATGGCAACCGCCGTACTGCATCCGGAGCAGCTCGTCGACGCCCTCGTCGAACTCGTGGTTGCCGACGCCGTTGTAGTCGAGGTCCATCAGGTTGAACGCCTCGATCGTCGGCTCGTCGTGGAAGAGCGCCGAGATGAGCGGCGTCGCCCCGATCAGGTCCCCTGCGGACACGAACACGGAGTTCGGATTCGTCGCCCGAAGCTGGCGCACGTGCGTGGCGAGGTACTCGACGCCACCCGCAAGGAAGCACGTCGGCGCGACGCAGACACCGGGCGCCGGGCCGGTCAGGGCGCCGATCCTTCCGCCCGAGCCGGTCGGCGGTTCGAGGTTGCCGTGGAAGTCGTTCAGACCCAGGATCTGGATCTCGGTCGTCTGTGCCTTCTCCGCGGCGCGCGGCGACGGATCGCCCTTCGCACCGGCCGCAGGCACGACGGCGATCGCGACGGCGAGCGCCGCGAGCGCCAGAAGTGTCTTTCTCATCCTCATCCTCTCCTCTTCCCCCTTGTTGGTTCCGTTGTCGCTACAGGGCCTGTGCGAGGCGGATCAGCGTGGTCGCTTCCGTTGCCGTCAGCGACTTGCCCGACTGCGCCTCGACCAGGTTGACGAACTGTTTCAGGATCGCCTCACGCTCCTTGCGGTTCGCCTTCCCTTCGGCCGCATCGAGCTGCTCGCAGAGCGAGTTGGCGACGTCGTGCACGTCGACGTACACGCGCACGAGCGCGCAGAGGCTGTCGAAGGTGACCACGACCCCGACCGACGCGCGGTACTCGGTCTCGTCGCCGTCGTCGTCGCGCACCTTCCCACGGACGCTGCGGATGCCGACCGCGTCGGTCGGGCACGAGGCCGTGGTCGCAGTCGAGAACGTCCCATAGCCGCTGCCGCAGTCGAAGGCGTACGTCAACCCCGCACGGTCGGCCGGCGCGACGTCCGTCGCATTCGTCAGCGACAGCGCGATCGGGAAGCCGGCGAAGACGGACGCCGGTGCGTTGAACGTCGCCGTCGGCGGGACGTTGGTCACGTTCACCGTCGCCGAGTCGACGGCAACGTACTCCCCATCGCTCACCTCGACGCGAACGGCGCGGGCGGCAGGGCCGTCGATCGACGCGGCCGAGAATTGCGCGCTCGCGCCAGTCGCGTCGTCGAAGGAGCCGTCGTTGTCGAGATCCCAGGCGTACGTGAGCGTGTCCTCGTCTTCGTCCGTGCCGACTGCCATGACGGCCACCGAACCGGCCTCGGCGACCGTGTACGGCCCCCCGGCGTCGACCGACGGAGGCGCGTTCAGGTTCAGGCCGACGACGACCGGGTCGTGGTCGGAGACGCGGAACTGATCAGGGGCGTAGAGCGACGTGAGCTGACCCGCAGACTTGAAGTCGTCGTTGTAGTCGAGCACGCTCGGCTCGTCCGCGTTCACATGCCACTCGGCGACGCCCGTGACGTCCGGGACGATCGCGGCGTTGCCGAGCGCATGGTCGAGGTAGCCCCACTGGCCGTCGAAGACGTAGGAGTACGCTTCCGGCCCGATCTTGGCCGCGACGAGGTTCGTATAGCCCTTCGCCTCGAGAGCGGCGATCGGATCCTCCTTTGCGTACGAGTTGAGGTCCCCGACGATCAGCGCGCTGCGCGTGCCGGTCCCCGTCGGGTCGCTTGAGAGCCAGTCCGCGAGCAGGTTCGCTGCGTTCGTGCGGACGATCGCGCAGTTGCCCTGGCCGTCGCCTGTGTCGGGGGCGTCGCATGCGCTGCCCTTGCTCTTGAGGTGGTTGGCACTGACGACGACCCGCGCGCCGGTCGCGTTCTCACGGAACGCCTGAGCGAGCGCGGGCCGGTTGCGGGGCCCGCTGTCGCCGCCGTTCACGAACCCGACGGAGTTGAGCGCGGCCGTCGCGCCGATCGGCGTGACCTTCGCCGGCTTGTAGAGGAAGCCCACCTTGATC
>DASQTR010000397.1:0-2430 GCA_035641795.1 Ilumatobacter sp. | reverse complement strand
GCCTCGTCGTGCACGCCGACGCCACGATCGCCGACGGCACCGCCGGCATCCGCCTCGCCTGCCTCCTGTTCGAGCCTTGAACCCAGGCGCCGCGACGTCGTACACACGCGTTGACCGGGTGCGTCCCCTGCGCGCGCCCGCGATCAGCCTCGGTTGCTCGTACCTCGTGGCGATCGTGATGCTCGGACCGTTGCTCGGCAGCACCGCAGACGCGTCGACCGCGTTCGCCGAACACTTCGACGACGCCGTCAACCGACGACGCGACGTCCTCGGATCGCTTGCGCTTCTGGTGACGGCGGCAACGCTCGTGTGGACGGCCGTGACCGCACGGCAGCAGACGACAGGCCATCCTCACCGGTCGACACGGGACCTGAGCACGATCGCCAGCACCGTCACCGCGTCGGCCCTCGTGACCGCATCAGGCCTGTTGATGACCGTCCCGCTGTCGAGCTCGATCGGTGAGCTCACCGACGATCCCGGCATCGACGTCGGCGTGCAGGCAGGGATCGCGCAAGCGGGCACAGTCATGCTGCTCGTCGCAGCGCTCAGCCTGGCAGTCACGGCCGTGCTCCTCGCACGCCTCGGTCGACAGGCGCACGCGATCCCACGTTGGATCAGCGCGACCGCGTGGGTCACTGCAGCGACGCTCGCTCTCGGCGTGTCCATTGTGCTGCTCGTGCCGTTCGCAGCCTGGATCATCGCCCTCGGCCTCACATGGTCCTCTGAAGCATCACCACCGACCCGCGCATCGGGTTCGCCACCAGCGGACACCACCACGGTGTAGGTGTCTCGAGCCCATCTCGTCCTTCGGATCGCTCTGACGTGTGCACATCCGGCAGATGCCTGATGTGCAGGCACGGCTGATCGCAGATAGTGCAGGCATTACCGAACGAAGAGCGCATCCTCCCTCGCGCCCAACGCCGCTGCGCACTGGCGGAAGTTCCTCGCCGGCCGCGGAGCAGTCCTAGTCGGGATCGTCGTTGTCACCACAATCACCGGCGTCGGCAACTCGACGTGGTTACCCACAATGATCCTTTTGCTCGGCGCAGTGATGGCGATCGCAGCCGGACTCGTCCTCGGCGTCGTGCACCTTGTCGACACGCACCTCGCAACGCGTCGAGCTGACCCGCTCGGCCGGGTCGATAGTGAGCTCGTTGAGACGGTCAGTCAGTTCCTGCGAGCGAACCGCCCGCCGCCCTACTTACGACGAGTCCCCCGTCCCGCGTCGAGCCTACGATTCGTCCGTGCCCGTCGCTCCTGACGGGCGGAACCTGAGGCGCTCGGCATGCTGAAGGCAGTGGTGACCATCGGTTGCGCGGCGGGGATGGTCACAGCCGCAGTCCTCGCGGTCCAGTTGCGCCACACCCGGCGGACGCCATCGCCGCTCTCTGGCAGCGAACCGTTCGGCGAGCGGCTCGCCGTCACGGTGAGCCGGACCGGCGGGATGCTCATCGCGGCCTACCTCGCCGGTGTGCTCACGATCGGCGCCGGAGGCCGGCTCATGATGCGCGTCCTGGCTGCCACATCGTCAGACGATGTCCAGGGATTGCAGACCGAGGCCGACGAGACCATCGGCGAGGTGAGCGTCGGCGGCTCTGTCTTCCTGATCGTCGGGGTCGGCATCGGCGCAGCTGTTGTCGGGCTCGCGCTCTTCACTTTGTTGCGGCGCTGGCTCCCCGACCGGTCACTGGCGGCCGGCTTGGTAGGTGTTGCCATCGGAGCTGGCCTGCTCGTGCGGCCCGCGGGTCTCATCAGCTCTGCCAACAGCGATTTCACGCTCGTCGCGCCGGTAGCTCTAGCCGTGGCGCTCTGCCTCGCCACGTTCGTGCTCTTCGGAGCGACCTTCGGTGTCCTGGTCGACCACCTCGCCCCCCGCTGGCCCCGACCGGGGTGGAGTCCCCACGGGGTGGTCTCGGTCCTACCCTTCGCACTGCTCCTGCCCGTACCCCCACTCTTCGTTGCGATGGTGATCGGCATACTTGCGGGCACGGTCACGCCGAGGCTGCGCTCGCCGGACGCTCGGCGTGACTCCGCGTTGCCCGATGTCGAAGGCGCAGGCGCTCGACGCGGGCGCGTCCTCATCATGGCTCTCGGCGGGGTCGGGACCGTCTCGATCGTCGTTGCCGCAGGCCAAGTCCTCTCCCTCTGACCGCGGACTCGTGCACGGAGGAACCTGACTCTGCGCGACGCGGAGCTGCGCGAGACATTGGCTGAAGCTGGAGATCGAACTGTTCCGGCTGCCGTAGGAGCTCAGCGTTGGGCCGAACGTCGACAGCCGAGAGCCGTGCCTCACCGACGTCCGCACGCACGCGCCCGGCAGGAGAACTGCTGCGCCGTGCGCACGGTCGCGCACCGGCGTACGGCGTGACCGGCGTGCGCCGCGACCCAACCACGGACGGCTGTCGGGCAAGGGTGGGCGCGAATCTCGGG
>DASQTR010000396.1:0-4974 GCA_035641795.1 Ilumatobacter sp. | reverse complement strand
CCGGTCGAGTCGCTGACCCCGCAAGGTCACGCAACCACACCGCCGGCCCGCTACACCGAAGCGTCGCTGGTCAAGCGTTTGGAGGAGCTGGGCATCGGCCGGCCCTCGACGTGGGCCTCGATCATCCAGACGATCCAGGATCGCGGCTACGTGTGGAAGAAGGGGCAGGCGCTGGTGCCGACGTGGACTGCGTTCGCCGTCGTGGGGCTGCTCGAGAAGCATTTCGATGACCTCGTCGACTACGAGCACACCGCCAAGATCGAGGAGGACCTCGACGACATCGCCGCCGGCAGCCAGCACAAGGACGAATGGCTCAGGCGCTTCTACTTCGGCGACGACGCCGACCTACCCGGGCTGAGGCGGCTGGTCGAGGACAATCTCGACCAGATCGACGCGGCGGCTATCAACACGTTTCCGCTCGGCGCCGACCCGAACGGCGAGGAGATCGTCGTCAAGCCCGGCAAGTACGGGCCCTACGTCAAGCGTGGCGACGACACGGCCGGCGTACCCGAGGACCTCCCGCCCGACGAGCTCACGGTCGAGAAAGCGCTCGAACTGCTGGCGATGCCGAAAAGCGACGAGCCGATCGGCGAGCTCGACGGATACCCGGTCTACGCCAAGAACGGCCGCTACGGGCCGTACGTGCAGTGGGGCGACCCCGACCGCATCCCACCCGGTCTCGACAAACCCAAGATGGCGAGCCTGTTCAAAACGATGACGCTCGACCGTGTCACCGTCGAGGACGCCGAGCGACTGCTGCAGTTGCCGCGCTCGCTCGGCGCCGATCCGGCAGACGGTAAGGAGATCGTCGCCAACAACGGGCGCTACGGCCCGTACATCGTCAAGGAGAAGGACTTCCGCACGCTGGACTCGGAGGAGCAGTTGTTGTCCATCACACTCGACCAGGCGTCGAAGATCTTCCAGCTTCCCAAGGTGTTCAAACGCGGCGCGGCGCGAAACATGGCGGCAGCCGGACCGCTGCGCGAATTCGGCACCGACCCGGTGAGCGAGCGTCCGGTGGTGGCGCGCGACGGCCGCTTCGGGGTCTACGTCACCGATGGCGAGACCAACGCGTCGATCGGCAAGGGGGACCGGATCGACACGATGGAACCGGAGCGGGCATTCGAGCTGCTCGCCGTCCGTCGCGAGCAAGTGGTGGCGAAGGGCGGAGCGCCGACGAAGAAGTCGGGCACCAAGAAAGCCGCCCCTAGGAAGAAGGCCGCCGCCGGGAAATCGAAAGCGGCGCGCAAGGACGCATGACCGACAACGAAAATCGTTCTACTCGATAGCTTCTCGGGCGATGGCCGGGCCCTTCTACATCGTGCTCGAGGGCAGCGAGGGATGCGGCAAGAGCACGCATGCGCAACGCCTCGGTGAGGCGATCGGCGCCGTCGTCTCGCGTGAGACCGGCGGCACCGCGATCGGGCAGCGATTGCGGGCCATCCTGCACGACACGACCGTGCTCGATCTCGACGATCGCGCCGAGACGCTGATCGTGGCCGCCGACCGTGCCCAGCACGTGTCCGAGGTCGTGCGCCCCGCACTCACGACGGGTCGGCATGTCGTGAGCGACCGCTCGGTGTACTCCACGCTCGCCTACCAGGGCTACGGGCGCGGCCTACCGCTCGACGAGCTGCGCCACATCAACGCGTGGGCGATGGGCGACATCTGGCCCGACCTCGTCGTGCTCCTGACGATCCCGCCCGACGTGACCGCGGAGCGCATGAGGCGACGCCAACTCGACCGCTTCGAGCAGGCAGGCGACGACTTCCACACCCGAGTGGAGCACGGGTTCACGGCGATGGCGGCGGACGAACCCGGGCGGTGGGTCGTGGTCGACGGCTCACGTCCGAAGGACGACGTCGCCTCGACGATTCGGAGCGCAGTCAAGGAACGTCTCGGGCTGTGAACACCGCGGCGGCCTCCGTCTGGGACGCGGTCGTCGGCCAGCCGGTCGCGGTCGACAGACTCGCCCGCGCGGCCATGGCACCGGTCCACGCTTACCTCTTCGTCGGGCCCGCAGGCTCGACCAAGAAGGAGGCGGCGCGGGCGTTCGCGGCGTTGCTCCTCGGATGTGACGACCCGACCCAACGGACCGCCGAGCTGGTGCTCAGGGGTGAGCACCCTGACGTGCGTGAGATCGCCCGAGTCGGCGCCTCGATCTCGTTCGGGCAGGCGCGCGAGATCGTGCGCCTGGCGGCGCTGGCGCCGATCGAGGGCGACCGCAAGGTGATGATCCTCGACGAGTTCCACCTGCTCTCGCCGGAGGGTGCCGCGATCCTGCTGAAGACGATCGAGGAGCCGCCACTCTCGACGACGTTCCTGATCCTGGCCGACTTCGTGCCGCACGACCTGATCACGATCTCGTCCCGCTGCGCGCGCATCGAGTTCCGGACGATCCAGCCGAGCGACATCGAACAGCGGCTCCACCAGGAAGGAGTCGCCGCGGACGCCGCCCGCGAGGCGGCGGCCTCGGCCGGGGGCAGTATCGAACGCGCCCGCGTGCTTGCGTCCGATCCCGAGCTGGCCGACCGCCGGCAAGCGTTTGCGGCGGTGCCGCGCCAACTCGACGGCACGGGTTCCACGGTGATGCGGATCGTCGACGACGTGCTGGCCCGCATCGAGGCGGCAGCCACACCGCTCGCCGAGCGCCACGCCGCCGAGATCGTCGAGCTCGACGAGCGGATCGCCCGCTACGGCGAGCGCGGCAGCGGCAGGAAGATCCTCGAGGAACGTCACAAGCGCGAGCTCCGCCGGCACCGCACCGATGAGCTGATCGCCGGCCTCACCGTGATGGCCGGCTCGTACCGCGACGCCATTGTCGACGGAACGGCCGGTGATCCGACGCGGATCGCGGCCGGGGTCACCCGCATCCACACCGCCATGGAGGCCTTCGAGCGCAACCCCAATGAAGCGCTCATGTTGCAGGATCTACTGTGGTCGCTGCCCGTGCTCACCATCGCGCCACGCCGGTAGGCTTCGGCGCCGCGCCCAGATAGCTCAGTCGGCAGAGCAACGCACTCGTAATGCGTAGGTCGTGGGTTCGACTCCCACTCTGGGCTCGACAAAATTCCAGCTAGATTGGGATTTCCTGTTGGCGGACGTCGGCGCCGGGAGGGGTCATCCAAGATCCATCCAAGATTTTCGTCTAGCGTCGACGGCATGAAGGGTTCGCTCCGCGAACGGCGCCCCGGAGTGTGGGAGCTCATCGTCCAGCTGCCGCGCGACGCCTCCACGCCACGCGGCAAGCAACTCAGCCGTACTGTCCGCGGTACCAAGCGCGAAGCGCAACGGGCGTTGGCCGCACTCGTGACCGAAGTGTCGACCGGCAAGATCTCGTCGGCGACGATGCCGCTCGCAGAGCTGTTCGATCGTTGGCTCGAACACGTGTCCGAGCAGCTTTCACCGACCACCGTTCGCGAGTACCGACGTCTCGTGAAGCAGCTGATCTCGCCCGACCTGGGCAAGCTCCCCGTACGCCGGGTCTCCACGCAACGCCTCGACACCTACTACGGGATCCTGACGCGCGAGCGCGGGCTCTCGCCGGCGTCGGTGCGTCACGTCCACGCCGTGATGCGCGGTGCGCTCGGCCAAGCGGTGCGGTGGGGTTGGATTCCGACGAATCCAGCGGCGACCGCGTCGCCACCGAGGCTTCGTCGCCGTGAGATCAGCCTGCCGGCAATCGCCGATGCGCGGGCGCTGTTGGCGGCCGCAGACGATCACGACCCGGATTTCGGAGCACTGATTCGCGTGCTCGCGGCCACCGGCGCACGCCGCGGCGAGGTGTGTGGTCTGCGATGGTCGGACCTCGACCGCCATGCGGGCACACTGTCGATCCGACGATCGGTCGCTTCAGTCGCAGGTGGCACCGTGGTCAAGGACACCAAGACGCACTCCGCCCGCCGGATCGCGCTCGACCCCGAGACACTATCGGTGCTCGACACACATCGAGAGCGTCTCGAGTACCGTGCCGCGCTCTGCCGCGTCGCCGTCGACCAGGACGGTTTCGTGTTCACGGCGACGCTCGACGGATCGCAGCCGCTCCACCCCGAGACGATCACCGGCGCCTTCGGCCGCATCTATCGAAGGGCAGGACTCCGCAGCGTGCGTCTCCACGACCTACGCCACCTGCACGCGACCCAACTTCTCGCCGCAGGCGTGCCGGTCCGAACAGTGAGCGGTCGTCTCGGGCACGCTGACGCCGCGACCACGCTCAACGTCTACGCCCATTTCCTGGAAGCCAGCGACCGGGAAGCGGCCGACGTGATCGGTGGTCTCCTGCAGGCAACCACAGTCACGGCCAGCAACGAGCCGGCCGACACGTGAAGATGCAGTGACCGGTCAGACTGTTGAGGTGAAGCGGTCGACCGCGATTCGACACTTGACCGAGATGGCCGAAATCGCCACGGACCGACTGCGATTGCGGTCAACCGAGATCGGCTGGCCGCTTGAGGAACTGTGGATTTCGGGCCAGTTGCTCGACCCCATCGACGACGTCGAGCACGGTTCGGTCGTGCTCGTGTTGGACCTCATGCCCGACGCTCTTCCGTGGCTGGCCGCTCATCCGAGGGCAGAGTGGGTCGGTGAACAGCTACGACTCGGCAAGCGACCGATCGCTTGGCACAACCGGCCACTCGCGTGGCCGGCATGGAACGTCTCGGACCGGCGCGTCACCCGTTTCTGGTCTGCCACAAGCGGCTTGGACGAGGCAGTAGTCGAGGCCGTGCGCTGCGGCGAGCCGGCGAGCGTCGTCGAGCCGTCGCGCCAGGAACTCGTTTCGCAACTTCGATTGGAGCTCTCAGTCTCGAGCTCGCATCTGCGATCAGTTATCGACCTCTACTGGGATCACGACTGGCGCCGGGACCAGCGCGGAGGCACGAGCCCTGAAGACCAACTGTGGCGGGCGGCAACCGCGGTCATGGAGATCGAGGCAGCGCTCGCTGAGCCGTAACGGCCGGCGCTCACAGGCGCCCG
>DASQTR010000395.1:0-2691 GCA_035641795.1 Ilumatobacter sp. | reverse complement strand
TTCACGGACACGTACCAGGAGAAGAACGGCCTGTTGTACGCCGACCGGACTCCCAAGATCCCGATCGAGGACATCGCAGCGGCGACCCGCCGAGCACCGCGCTGGCTGCACGAGGAGGTGTGACGCGGTGGAGGCCGCTCTCGGTCGCGGCATGGTGAGCGACGCCTTCCGGCAGCGGTACGGCGTCGCGCCGGTCGTGCTGGTGCGCGCCCCCGGCCGTGTGAACGTGATCGGCGAGCACACCGACTATTCGAATCTTCCGGTCATGCCGATGGCGATCCAGCGTTCGCTCCTGATCGCCGCGGGGCCGGCGGCTGACGGGCGCATCACCGCCTACTCGACCGAGTTCGGAGCTTCCGAGCTGGTGGACTCCGATGTCGCGATCGAGCCCCAGGGCTGGGCCCGGTACCTCTGGGCGGCTGCCGCCGAACAGCCCCCGGCGGACGGCGTGCGCCTCCTGGTCGGCGGCGATCTGCCGGTCGAGTCCGGTCTCAGCTCGTCGGCAGCCTTGGTCACCGGTGTGCTCGCGGCGATCGCCGCCGTTGCCGGCAATCAGCTCGACCCCGCCGAGCTGGTCCGGCGCGCCATCGCCGCCGAGCAGCGTGTCGGCGTGCAGAGCGGTGGGATGGACCAGACGATCGTGGTGTGTGGCAGGGCGGGAGCGCTGCTCCGAATCGATTTCGACCCGCCGGCGACGCGATCCGTGACGATGCCGGACGGTCTTGCGATCGTGCTCGCGTTCTCGGGCGAGCGAGCCGCCAAGGCCGGTGCCGCGCGTCGGAGATACAACGCACTGGTGACGGCTGCACGTCTGGCAGCGATGGTGCTCAGCCGTGCTCTGGGCATGGAGGACCAGATGCACCTCGCCGATCTCCGCGGGCGACCCCGGCTCCAGGCGGCCGTCGACGCTTTACCCGAGCATGCGTCGATCGCGGATGTGATGGGCGGATCCACGGCAACGGCGCGCCTGGCGCCGGACGTGGCCGCGACCGACCCCCTGCCAGTCGGGGCAGCGGCGCGGCACGCGTTCGCCGAGGCGGATCGGGTCGACGAGGCCGAAGCGGCATTGCTGCACGGAGATTTGCGTCGGTTCGGCGCCGTGCTCAGTGCCTCCCATCGCAGCTTGAGTACCGAGTTGGCTTGCAGCACGCCGTCGCTCGACGCAGTGTGTTCGGCGATGCTGGACGCGGGAGCGCTCGGCGCC
Source organism: Ilumatobacter sp. (assembly GCA_035641795.1). Classification (GTDB taxonomy): domain Bacteria; phylum Actinomycetota; class Acidimicrobiia; order Acidimicrobiales; family Ilumatobacteraceae; genus Ilumatobacter. The sequence goes on along the minus strand of DASQTR010000395.1, from coordinate 1,487 downwards.
CGGCTCACCGGCGCCGGGTTCGGCGGTTACGCGCTCGCCGCCGTGAAGCACTCGGCCGTCGGTCGCGTGCTGGCCGCCGGCATCGAGGCAACCGGTGGGCCGGCGTTCATCGCCGAGCCGTCGCCGGGACTCACGGTCGCATGATCGACCGGGCGGTCATCCTCGCCGCAGGGCGCGGTACGCGGCTCGGGACGCTCACAGCGCATCGGCCCAAGCCGCTGATCGAAGTCGGCGGACGCGCGCTCTTGTTGCGCATCATCGACGGGCTCGTCGACGCCGGCCTCTCCGACGTCACGGTGATCACCGGCTACCTCGCCGAGATGGTGGAGTCGGCTGTGCGTGGCGAGCGCTACCCGGTCGAGATCGAATTTCGGCGCCAAATGGTGTTCAACGGCACGGCTGCGGCCGTCGCCCTGGCGCGCGACCGTCTGGCCGACAGCCCGTTCTTCTTCGCGTGGGGCGACATCCTCGTCGACGATACGAACTACGCGTCCGTGATCGACGCCGCGGGCGACGGCGATGGATCGCTCGCCGTGAACGCGGTCGACGACCCGTGGGCGGGTGCTGCCGTGGAGATCGACGCCACCGGATTCGTGACTCGCATCGTGGAGAAGCCACCTCCCGGAACGTCGCGCACGCCGTACAACAACTCCGGCTTCGGTGTGTTGCCGTACGAGATATGGACGCACGTCGACTCGCTCCAGACGTCGCCGCGCGGCGAGCTCGAACTGCCTCGCGCGATCGCATCGTTGGTCGAGGCGGGGGCACGGCTTCGTGCTTTCACCGTCACTGGGCCGTGGTGGGACATCGGCACGCCGGACGACCTCACCGCCGCCCGCGCCGCGTACGACGCCACCTACGGCGGGTGAGGAGTCGAACTACCGAACGCTGCAAACCGCGGTTTCGCGATCCTGTCCGCGGGAAGAAGTTCTGTGATGGAGATCACCGATTGCCCGCACGCCGTCGGGACGCCAGACCACGGCGAATGGATACGGAACGTCTACATCCCGGCTGTCGAACACGAGCGTGCCGAGATCGATCGGCTCCAGCGAGGCGCTCCGTCGATCGGCGGGATCCTCATCCGTGGAACTGGGCGTGATGCCGACGATGGCGTCGACCTCGGCCGACTGTTCGTCAGCCTCGCTTGAGACCAGGACCGGCGGGGAGCGGCGGGTACTCAGTTCACGGTCGCGGTATCGGGCTTGCCGATCGGTGACGTGACGCGATGGCTGACGTTCTTGGTGGCGTTGCGTACCGTGAGAAGGTCGGCCTTGGCGCCCGCCAGAATCGGCCCCGCCACCCGCTGGGCTGTGCGCTGGATCTTGCTTGCGGAAGCGGTCGACGCGTCGACGGGGACGGTTTCGGGCGTCGAGATCTCGAACTGTGGCCCGCCCATCCGTCGCCATCTCCCGACGAGCACCACGCCAGCGACGAATCCGGACAACCAGAGGGCAGCGGCAAGAGTCAGCTTGCTATGCATTCGAACC
>DASQTR010000394.1:0-14711 GCA_035641795.1 Ilumatobacter sp. | reverse complement strand
TGGGTCAGAACGTCAACTCCTACGGCCGCGATCTGCAGCTCGCGGCGCGCCAGCGAGGCGATCACGGCGCCCGGCTGCGCCCACTGTTCGCCGACCTGCTTCGCGACGTCGGCGCGGTCGACGGCATTCGGCGTGTGCGATACACGAGTCCGCACCCGAAGGACATGCGACCGGAAACATTCGCGGCGATGGCCGACACGCCCGCCGTGTGCGAGCACCTCCACTACCCGCTCCAGTCGGGGAGCGACCGCGTGCTGGCGCTGATGCATCGCGGTTACACAGCCGAGCGCTACCTCGAACGGCTCACCGAAGCCCGTCGCCACGTGCCCGACCTTGCCGTGTCGACCGACATCATCGTCGGCTTCCCCGGTGAGACCGACGCCGACTTCGAGCGGACGCTCGAGGTTGCCGCGGCAGGCGAGTACGACTACGCCTACATGTTCATCTTCTCGCCCCGCCCCGGTACGGAGGCGGCGACGATGACCGATCGCTTCGTCGATCCCGCCGTCGCCGGCGAACGCTTCCACCGCCTGAAGATCGTCACCGAGCGATCGGCGCTGCGGCGCCACGAGGCGCGGGTCGGTCGGGTCGACGAGGTCCTGGTTGAGGGCCCGTCGAAGAAAAACCCGGCGCTGATATCGGGCCGCACGCGCCAGAACAAGCTCGTCCATTTCCACCCGCCGTTCCCGGTGCGCACCGGCAGCTATGCCACCGTCGAAGTCACGCGAGCGGCGCCGCACCACCTCGAGGGTCGCTTCGTGGAGCTGCTTGCTGAGCCGTCGCACAAGGTGCTTATACCCGTCGCCGCGCTGTGACGGGAGCGGTCGACCTGCGGTTCGTGCTGGCCTCGAGTCCTGCCGTCGGGCCGCTGGCGCTGGCGTTGTTGGCAGCCGCGGTGGAGGCACGCGGCGGGACCGTCGCCACGCCGGTCGCGCATCCCGATCTCGTGGCGTACGTCGAGGCAGCCAGCGCGCCCGCACCCGCCGACGTCCTGGTCGGCTACAGCGGGGGCGGCCCACGGCTGTTCGCGGTCGCGGCACGCCTGCATCCGCGGGCGATCGTGTTCATGGACGCCGGGCTGCCGGCCGACGGTGCGGCACCCGACGCCGATCCGGCGATGGCGGCCGCGCTCGACAGCCTGCCGCTCGACGACAACGGCGTGCTTCCGCCGTGGCCGGCGTGGTGGCCGGAGTCGGTGCTCGAGCAGCTCTGCCCGGATGCCGAGTTGCGTTCGCAGTTCGCCGCCGACTGCCCGCAGGTGCCGCGGATGATCTACGCCCAACCGATTCCGGCACCGCCGTTCGACGGACCCTGCGCGTACCTCGCCTTAGGTGACGTGTACGCCGCCGAGCGGCAGCTCGCTGAGTCGTCCGGATGGCCGACAGCAACCCTCACGCGCGGCCACCTCGCGCCCCTCATCGCACCAGACGAGGTTGCGGTCGCGCTGATTGACCTCGCCGAACGGATGCTCGGGTGACCGCGACCAGCGGCTTGGCCGCGACCCAAGCCCAATGAGAACCGTCGCAATAGTGGGGCCAACTGCTTCCGGCAAGTCGAGCGTTGCACTCGCCGTCGCCGAACAGCTCGGCGACACAGAGCTGCTCTCGATCGACTCGATGCAGGTCTATCGAGGGATGGACATCGGCACCGCCAAGCCCACTGCCGCAGAACAGGCGCGCGTACCGCACCACCTGCTCGATCTCGTCGAGCCGTCGTGCGACTTCACCGTCGCCGAGTTTCAGCACGAGTACCGCGGCGTCGTCGCCGACATCGCCCGGCGCGGCAAGCGGGCGATCCTCGTCGGCGGCACGGGCCTCTACCACCGCGCCGTGATCGACGACCTCGACATGCCGGGCGAGTGGCCGGCGATCCGCTCGGGTCTGCTCGCAGAGGTCGCGCTGCTCGGCCCTGCCGCATTGCACGCCCGGCTCGCCGAGCTCGACCCGGCGGCGGCGGCGAAGATCGAACCGGGGAACACACGCCGGATCGTGCGCGCGCTCGAGGTGTGCGCAGGCAGCGGACGCAAGTTCAGCTCGTTCGGGCCGGGCCTCGACGTCTATCCGCCGTCACCGATCGTACAGGTCGGCCTGCGATGGGACCGCGACGTCCTGGCTGCGCGCATCGAGCAGCGCGTGCACGCCATGATCGGCGCCGGCCTCCTCGACGAAGTGCGGGCGCTGCAGGCGTCTCGGCTGTCGCGCAACGCGGCCCAGGCGCTCGGGTACAAGGAACTGCTGGCTCATCTCGAGGGCGCCCAGCCGCTCGCCGAGAGCGTCGAGCAGATCGTCGTGCGGACACGGCAGTTCGCCGTCCGACAACTCCGATGGTTCCAGCGCGACCCGCGCGTACGCTGGGTCGACGTCGCCCACGATCCGGTCGCCGAGTCGGGACCGATCGTGGCCGCTGCACTCGACACATGAGCACGCTCACACTCACCAAGCACCACGGGCTGGGGAACGACTTCCTCGTCGTGTTCCACCCGAGAGTCCACGACCTGGCGGCACTGGCGCAGCGCGTGTGCGACCGTCGCCGCGGCATCGGTGCCGATGGGCTGCTGATTGGCGAGTCACAGGACGGGTACGCGGCCCGCATGGCGTTGTTCAACGCCGACGGCAGCCGGGCGGAGATGAGCGGCAACGGCATCAGATGCTTCGCCCAGGCGTTGGCGTGGCGCCGCGGCGACATGGTGCCGCAGCGGATCCTCACCGACGCCGGCGAGCGCTACGTCATGATGTCGGCCACTGACGACCCGGAGACGCTCCATGCCAGCGTCGACATGGGCACGATCGATCAGATCGAGGAACCCGCCGGCTGGGATCAACTCGGCTGCCATCCCGACCGCCCGGTCGTGCACCTCAGCCTCGGCAACCCGCACAGCGTCGTCGGCGTCGAGGACGTGGCGGCCGTCGATCTCCTGGCGCTCGGCCTCAAGATCCCGCAGGTGAACCTCGAGGTCGTCGAGCCCGGCCGCCGTCAGGACGCGATCCGGATGCGCGTCCACGAGCGTGGCGCCGGCATCACCGAGGCCTGCGGGACGGGCGCCTGCGCCGCCGCCTTTGCCGCTGCCCGGTGGGGTTTGGCGACGCCGCGTGAGGGGAAACTCGTGGTGGAGATGGACGGCGGAAGTGCAACAGTGACGCTCGATTCACCAGCACCGGGGCGCGTCACCCTCACCGGCCCGGCCACCTACATCGGCACGGTCGAGATCACCGTCGAGGACATCGAAATCGACGAGATCGCCTGAGCGTGCCGCCCCGTACACGATGAACTCTCCTTTCACTCCCTACCAGGAAGCTCTCGGCGCGACGCTGATCGACCGCTCCATCCGGGAGAAGATCGTGCTCGTCGCCGTCGCACTCCGGGGCGTCGACGAGGCGGAGGTCGACGCCAGCCTGGACGAGCTCGAGTTGCTGGTCGACACCGCCGGCGCCGACGGCGTGGCGCGTGTCGTGCAGCGCCGCGACACGCCCGACCACACGTGGTACATCGGCAAGGGCAAGGCCGAAGAGCTGAAGCAGATCTGCATCGCCGTCGACGCCGACACCGTCGTGTTCGACAACGAACTGTCGCCGGCGCAGCAGTTCAACCTCGAGAAGCTGCTCGGCCGGACCGCGATCGACCGCACTGCCGTGATCCTCGACATCTTCGCTCAGAACGCGCACACGCTCGAGGGCAAGGCGCAGGTCGAGCTGGCGCTCCTGCGATACCGGCTGCCGCGCCTGCGGCGCGGTCGCGCCGCCAACCTGTCGCAGCAGCGCGGCGGCGTGGGCGCCCGCTTCGGCAGCGGTGAGACCAAGCTCGAGGTCGACCGCCGGCGGATCACCCGCCGGATCACGAAGCTCGAGTCCGATCTCGAGCAGCTCGCCGCCACACGCGCGCTGCAGCGCAAGGGTCGCGGGCGGAGCGGGCTCGCCAACGTGGCCATCGTCGGTTACACCAACGCCGGCAAGTCGTCGTTGCTCAACCGGCTGACGGACGCCGGCGTACTGGTCGAGGACCGCCTCTTCGCCACGCTCGACCCCACCACCCGCCGGCTGTCCCTGCCGGGCGGTGAGCCGGTGCTGCTCACCGACACGGTGGGGTTCGTGCGCAACCTCCCGCACGGTCTGATCGAGGCCTTCAAGGGCACGCTCGAGGTCGCCGCCCGCGCCGACTACCTGGTGCACGTCGTCGACGCCAGCGCGCCTGACCCGGAAGGACAGATGGCGGCCGTGCGCACCGTGCTCGACGAGATCGACGCATCGTCCGTTCCCGAGCTGCTCGTCTTCAACAAGGCCGACCTGGCCACCGAGGAGGCGAAGCAGCTCGCCTTCGACCACCCCGGCTCGGTGGCCGTGAGCGCCCTCTCCGGCGACGGCATCGACGACTTCCTGGGAACGCTCGCCGACCGGTTACGGGCGCTCACCCGCGTCGTCGAGCTGACGATCCCGTACGAGCGCGGCGACGTGCTGGCCTCGGTTCATCGTGAGGGCGAAGTGGTGTCCACGACGGAGGCTGACGACGGATTCGTGGTCACGGCGCGCCTGTCGGACGCGTCGCTCGGCCGGTTGGCGGACTACGTGACCGCCGGCCGCAACGCAGCAACGCTCTAGTTGGCCGGATCCCAAGGGGGTCTGACCCGCGACACGACGCTCTAGCATCGGCACCGCATGCCCAACCTGACCGCCTTCGTGCCGCCGCCGTACCCGTACGAACGGATCGACCGCTTCAAGCCGCTCGGCGAGCGCTTCGAGGGAGGGCTGATCGACCTTTCGATCGGCACGCCGTGCGACCCGCCGCCGGCGGCGGTGATCGCAGCGCTGGGCGGCTCTGACTCCGAGCGCGGCTATCCGCCGAGCCCGGGCACCGTCGCCCTTCGCGAAGCGGCTTCGGCGTGGATCGACCGACGGTTCGGGCTCGACGTCCCGGCTCAGAACGTGGCCGCCTGCGTCGGTACCAAGGAGTTCGTCGGCACGCTGCCACAGTGGCTCAAGCTGCGCCGTCCAGACCGAGACACCGTTCTCTACCCGGCGGTCGCGTACCCGACCTACGAGATGGGGGCAATCCTCGCCGGATGCCGGCCGGTTGCTGTTCCGCTCACGCCGGGCGGGCAGTTGGCGCTCGACCAGATCGATCCCGACGACGGTGAGCGGGCCCTGGCACTGTGGGTGAACAGCCCGGGCAACCCCACGGGGGCACTCGATGATCTCGCCGCCGCAGCGGCGTGGGGCCGCGCCAGAGGCGTGCCGGTGTTCTCCGACGAGTGCTACGTCGAGTTCACGTGGCGCGGGCGCGGACGCACGATTCTCGCCGACGGGCTCGAGGGCGTCGTGGCCGTGCACTCGCTCTCGAAGCGCTCCAACCTCGCCGGCGTCCGCGTCGGCTTCTTTGCCGGCGACCCCGATCTCGTGCAGTACCTCAGCGAGGTCCGCAAGCACGTCGGCATGATGGTGCCAGGTCCGGCCCAGGCCGCCGGCGTCGCCGCCCTCGCCGACGACGCTCACGTCGACGTCCAGCGCGACCGCTACCGAGCGCGACTCGACCGCATGGCGGTGATCCTGTCGACGTGGTCGGGCATCGACGTGCCGCTCCCGGACGGCGGCTTCTACCTCTGGTTCCACGTCGGCGACGCGTGGGGCTTCACTGAACGACTCGCACGCGAATCGGGCGCGTTGCTCAGCCCCGGCGACTTCTACGGCGCCGCGGGTTCCGAGTTCGTCCGCGCCGCCGTGGTACAACCTGACGACCGCATCGATCTCGTCGCCCGCCGCCTCGGGATCGCCATCTGAGCGCAGCGAGGACCCATGGCGACAACGTCACGAGAGAGGCGGCCAGGCACGAGATCGCGCGGCCGGGGCGCGGCGGCGGCGTTCGGGTTCATCCTGCTCTTCGCCGGACTCATCGGCGGCGGCGTGCTGCTCGTGCTGTCCCTGCAGCGCCACGACAAGGCGATCGAGAACTTCGCCCGCGCCGGCGTGGGGTGCACGACATCGCTCGAGTTCAGCAAGTCCGGCACGTTCTACGTCTACGCCGAGACAGCCGGCGACTTCGACCCGCAGGAGATCGGTTGCGAGCCCACGGCGACGCCGAACCAGCCGTTCGGCTTCGATTTCGACGGGCCCGCCGCCGTGTCTCCCCGCGAGGACACATCGATCACGTACGAGACCGACGACTTCACGGGAACGTCCGTCGCCAGGTTCGAGGTCACCGAGTCGGGGACGTACGAGCTGGAAGTTCGCGGCGACAGCCTCGACACATGGGCGGCCGTGGGACGCGATCCGTCGGACAACGTCGACGAGATGCGGCGCGGGGCGATCGTCGTGGCCGCGATCGGCGTCGTGTTGGGCGGCCTGCTGCTGGCGCTCGCGGGTCGGCGATCGAAGCGGGCATCGACTCCGTCGATCCCCGAGGGCCCCGGCTGGGGGCCGCGCCCGGGGGACGGCGGCCTGCGTGCGTGGCCGCCGGAGCCGCCCCGAGTCCCACAGGTGCCGGTCAACCCGCACCAGCCGGACACACCGGCATCGGTCGCACCACCGCCGCCACCGCTGCCGGCACGAGCACCGGGGAGCGCGGCTCCGCCGCGATCGCCGTGGGGCCCGCCGCCAGCGGACGTGGGTCCGGTGCACACGACACCGCCCGAGCCCTCGGAACGGCCGCGGCCCCCGGACCTGCCGCCGACGCTGCCTGACTGACCCGCGGTCAGAGCCGGCGCATCACCGTGACGACGCGCCCGTAGATCGTCACGTCGCTGGGCGCGAAGTCCATCGGCTGCATGCTCGAGTTGGCCGGAAGCAACGTGACCCGACCGTCGCCGGGCTGGTACGTCTTCACCGTCGCCTCACCGCCGGGGATGCCGGCGACCACGACGTCGCCCTTCTTGGCGGTCGCCTGTTGCACGGCGATCACGAAGTCGCCGTCGAGGATGCCGGCCTCGATCATCGATTCGCCGCGCACCCGAAGCATGAACAGCTCGCCGTCGCCGGTGAAGTCGCGCGGGACAGGGAGCAGCTCCTCGACGTTCTCGTGCGCCAGCACGTCGGTGCCGGCGGCAACGTCGCCGACCAGCGGCACGTGTCGCACCGGCCGGCGTTCGATCGCCATACCTGAGTTCGGGTCCCACCGGACCTCGATCGCGCGCGGCTTGGAAGGATCTCGCCGCAAATAGCCGAGCCGGCTGAGCGTGTTCAGGTGGCTGTGCACCGTCGACGGCGACGTGAGGCCGACCGCCTCGCCGATCTCACGCACCGACGGGGGATACCCACGATCGCGTGCCTGAACCTCGATGAACTCGAGGATCTCGCGTTGACGGGGGCTGAGACGCTTGTCGGCCATGCGGTGATCGTACGGGCGTTCGACGCAAGAGTCAAACATCTGTTCGTCGCGCCGGTACTTGACGACGAACGAGTGTTCGGGTACAACTGTTCGTCCGTACACCTGTTCGATCGACCTATTCGACCGAACCGCCAGTTGGGAGGCATCGCATGACCGCCGTGTTGCACCGGACTCCGATCACCACGATTCACCGCATGACTCGGCGTACGCACTCATTTCCAGTGACTCGCCCGTCCGCCGCCACCTACCGCCGGCGGAGGGTCGTGGTCGGCACCTCGCTCGCCGTGCTCGTCGCGGTGAGCGCGGTGACGGCCCACGATGTGCTGGCCGGCTCCGGCGGCGTCCCTGCCTCCGCCGCCGTGAGCCAGCCGGCACAGGCGCGGGCGCGTGTCACCGCCCAGGCGGGCGACACGCTGTGGTCCATCGCCGGTGTCCACCACGGCGAGGTCTCGATCACCCGCTACGTCGACGCCCTCGTCGACCTCAACGGCGGCGCAACCATCCAGGTCGGCCAGGAGGTCGTCCTGCCGTAGCGTCCCCGCATCGCAGGTGGAGGTGAGCGGCTTGGCTGCAAGCCGAACCCGTCATCGATCGATCAGTATCCTTTCGCCGTGCATTGCCCGAGCTGTCAGGCCGACGACACCAAGGTCGTCGATTCGCGGCTCGCCGAGGAGGGCGCCGCGGTACGGCGCCGGCGGCAGTGCCTGACATGCTCGTACCGCTTCACCACGTTCGAGCGCGTGGAGGAGGTGCCACTCGTCGTCGCCAAGTCCGACGGGTCGACGCAGCCCTTCGACCGCGAGAAGATCGCATCCGGCGTGCGCGCCGCGTGCAAGGGCCGTTCCGTCACCGAGGGGCAGATCGAACGGCTGGCGCTCGCCGTCGAGGACGAGCTGCGCTTGTCGGGCAGCGAGGTCAGTTCGAGCCGCATCGGGCTCGCCGTGCTCGACCGGCTGCGCCTGCTCGACGAGGTGGCCTACCTGCGCTTCGCCTCCGTCTACAAGAACTTCGACGCCGCCTCGGATTTCCAGAGCGAGCTCGAGCTGCTCAGCAAGCTGGGCGCCCGGCCAACCGACTGAGCCGCCGCGGCTCATGCCCCGGCCGTTACCGATTCGCGGGCGCGCACCCAGCGCCCGAACAAGAAGCCATCCTCGTCGGCGAGCAGGTGGGCGAGCCTGAACCGGGCGTCGACGGCGGGCGCCCCGCGGACGACACGCGGGCTGTCGCCGCCCGCCATCCGGGGCGAGATCGTGAGATTGAGCTCGTCCACGGCGTCGGCTTCCAGGAGCCCCGCATTGAGCGTCGGCCCGCCCTCGGCCTGGACGACGCGGACGCCTTGGACCACGGATCCGAGGCGAGCCAGGGCGAGCGCCAAGTCGACACGATGGTTGCCGGCGCGCAGCACATCGACGCTGCCGGTGTCGAGGTCGACGGCCTCCGGGGCGATCAGGAAGCCGGCGCCCGAGCTGAACAACCCACTCGAGAGGTCGACGGCGCCAGAGTTCGTCACCACGCCCACCCGCAGGCCCCGATTTCGCGGTGGGCCGTAACCCTCGCCCCGCGCCGTACCCGCGCCGACGAGCACCACGTCGGCCAGCTCCCGCAGGCTGAGCAGCACCTCCCGATCAGTCGTGTTGCCGAGCGGGCCCGAGCGGCCGTCGACGACGACCGCCCCGTCCAGGCTGGCGATCATGCACAGCGACACCCACGGCCGCGGACCTGCGTCGCCGGAACGCGGCGGGCGCGGGGCGTCGTATGCGTCGCATGGTGTCGTCGCCACGGCTGGCTCGGGATACAGGCGCCTGAGCTGGGAAGCCATGCGGCGATCATGTCACGGCCCTGATTTTCTGTGGGTAAACCGGCCCACTGTCCACACGCGGACTCACAGAAATACTTCGGAATTCACATCCTTGTCCCCTTCCGTTCCACAACCATTCGTCCGTAGGGTGACGCCCAGTGCCGGAGGCGGCGCGACACGCGGAAGGATCCAGCGGAGCAACGGGGCGGTTTTGGGGAACGCTCACCAACCCGCGGTAGGGCTGAGGCGCTCTGAACCTGTGTGTCGCGCTGCCAACCGGCGCCCTGTGCGCCGCGTCGTCGCTGGTGGCGGGGTTTCTTTCGGTCGCCACGCCGATTCCGTTGACATGGTCGTAACTACAGTGGTGTAATACGTCGTCCATCCCCACTCACCACGACATGTTGTGGTGGATGGCACGCCGAAGGGGGACGGCATCAACATCTTGTGCCGCCGGTGCCGGCGGTACAATTCTCGTCTAGCTCGGAGGAATCCACATGGCACTGGCATCAGAGCGACTGTCCGCCACCGATCGTTCCGGCCGTCGGGTTGCCAACGGCCGTGTCGGCCTTCGCCGGATCTACACCTCGCCCGGCGTCGATCCGTACGACGAAGTGGTGTGGGAGCGGCGCGATGCCAGGATCACGAACTGGAAGGACGGCGCGGTCGCGTTCGAGCAACGCGACGTCGAGTTCCCGACCGGCTGGTCGCTGAACGCCACCAACATCGTCGCCCAGAAGTATTTCCGGGGCACGCTCGGTACGGCGGCACGAGAGTCATCGCTGCGCCAGGTCGTCGACCGCGTCGTCGACACGATCACCGCATGGGGCCGGGAGGGCGGCTACTTCGCCGACGACGACGAGGCCGCAGCGTTCGAGGCCGAGCTGAAGTACATCCTCATCACCCAGCGGGCGGCGTTCAACAGCCCGGTGTGGTTCAACATCGGCGTCAAGGGCGTCCCCCAGCAGGCGTCGGCGTGTTTCATCCTGGCCGTCGACGACACGATGCCCTCGATCCTCAACTGGTACCGCGAAGAGGCAGTGATCTTCAAGGGCGGCTCCGGCTCCGGGGTCAACCTGTCGCGGATTCGCTCGAGCATCGAGCCGCTCGAGGGCGGCGGCACAGCCTCCGGGCCGGTGAGCTTCATGCGTGGAGCCGACGCATCGGCCGGCACGATCAAGTCAGGTGGCAAGACTCGCCGCGCCGCCAAGATGGTGATCCTCGACGTCGACCATCCCGATGTCGAGGAGTTCATCTGGTGCAAGGTCAAGGAGGAGCGCAAGGCTCGGGTGCTCCGCGACGCCGGCTTCGACATGGATCTCGACGGTTCCGACTCGTTCTCGATCCAGTACCAGAACGCCAACAACTCGGTGCGCGTCACCGACGAGTTCATGCAAGCTGTGCTCGAGGAGGCCGACTGGGGACTCACGGCGGTCACCACCGGCGAGGTGCTGAAGACTGTCCGCGCCCGCGATCTGTGGCGCCAGATCGCCCAGGCCGCATGGGAGTGCGCCGACCCCGGTCTGCAGTTCGACACGACGATCAACAAATGGCACACGGCTCACAGCACCGGACGCATCAATGCGAGCAATCCTTGCTCGGAATACATGCATCTCGACAACAGCGCTTGCAATCTCGCCTCCATCAACCTCTTGAAGTACCTCGACGAGGACGGCACGTTCGACGTCGACGGCTACATGCACACGATCGAGGTCGTGTTCACCGCCCAGGAGATCCTCGTCGGCCGCGCCGACTACCCGACGCCCGCGATCGCCGAGACGAGCCGCAAGTTCCGCCAGCTCGGCCTCGGGTACGCCAACCTGGGCGCGCTGCTGATGGCGCTCGGCCACGCCTACGACTCGCCCGAAGGTCGCGCCTGGGCAGCGGCCCTCACATCGTTGATGACCGGCCATGCGTACGCGGTGTCGGCCCGGGCGGCATCGCGACTCGGCCCGTTCGAGGGGTACGCCGTCAACGAGGAGCACATGCTGCGCGTGCTCGAGATGCACCGCGATGCCAGCTATCAGATCGACAACGACTCGGTGGTGCCGCCGGAGCTGCTCACCGCCGGCCAGGTGGCGTGGGAGAGCGCCGTCCACGACGCCCAGGAGTTCGGCGTCCGCAACAGCCAGGCCTCGGTCTTGGCGCCCACTGGCACCATAGGCCTGATGATGGATTGTGATACGACCGGTATTGAGCCCGACCTAGGCCTGGTAAAGATCAAAAAGCTGGTCGGTGGCGGGACGATGTCGATCGTGAACCAGACGATCCCGCGGGCGTTGCGCCGGATGGGCTACGACGGCCACCAGGTCGGCGAGATCATCGACTACATCGACGTCCACAAGTCGATCCTGGGCGCGCCTCACCTCATGGCCGAGCACGTGCCTGTCTTCGCCTGCTCGATGGGTGACAACACGATCCACTACGAGGGCCACGTGCGGATGATGGGCGCCGTGCAGCCGTTCTTGAGCGGCGCCATCTCGAAGACTGTCAACATGCCCGAGGAGGCCACCGTCGAGGAGGTCGAGGCGCTCCACCAGCTGTCGTGGGAGCTGGGCCTCAAGGCCGTTGCCATCTACCGAGACAACTGCAAGGTGGCGCAACCCCTGTCGACAGCGAAGAAGGACGACAAGGTCGACGTGGTCGCGATCGGCGCCGCTGCTGGCGTCGCCACAGAGGTGGTCGAGAAGATCGTCGAAAAGATCGTCCACAAGCCGTTCCGCCAGAAGCTGCCGCGCACGCGCTCGGCGAAGACGTTCGAGTTCCGTGTCGCCGACTGCAAGGGCTTCGTCACCGTCGGCGAGTACCCCAGCGGCCAGCCGGGCGAGATCTTCATCACCGTGTCGAAGCAGGGCTCCACGCTGGCGGGGATCATGGACGCCTTCGCCAAGTCGATCAGCTACGGCCTCCAGTACGGCGTGCCGTTGCGGGGCTACGTCGAGGCGTTCGTCAACATGAAGTTCGAGCCGGCCGGCATGACCGACGATCCCGACGTGCGCTTCGCCGGCTCGATCATGGACTACCTGTTCCGTCGCCTGGCGCTCGAGTACTTGAGCTACGACGAGCGCGCCGAACTGGGCATCTTCACGATCGCCGAGCGCACCCAGCCCACGCTGCCCGGTGTCGACGAGGCCGTGATCGAGACCGTTCAGGGCAGTGAGATCGTGTCAGATCCGAAGACCTTGCCCTCGGTGTCCGAGCTCGCAGCCGGCTTGGAGACGGGTGCACTTGCTCCCACGGTGGAGGACAACACGCCCGCCCGGGGCGTGACAAGGGCGAGCGATTCCCCGCTCTGCATGCAGTGCGGCGTGCAGATGGTGAGGGCGGGAAGCTGCCACGCCTGCCCCAGCTGCGGCAACACCAGCGGCTGCAGCTGACAACTCCGCCGGCAGCCGGTGACTCGATGACGTCGAGTGCGATCCGCGAATTCAAGATCGTCGCCGACGGAATTACCCGGGGCGAGCCATTCAGCCTCGGATCGTTGGGAGCGTGAACTACATCGCGAAGATCAAGCGAGGATCAGGCGAGGACAGGCGAGGATCAGGCGAAGATCAGCGACGATCAGGCGACGATCGCGAGGAGGCTTTCTTCCGGCGCGTGTTCCGGCGCCGCTCCGAGTGTGAGGTTCTCGAGCGCGCCGGTCGAGTTGTTCGACTGGAAACTGCTGAGGCGCTGACGCCACACCGGTGTGCCCCACCACGGATTGGGATCGACTACCGCACGCGACGCGGCCAGGCGGAGCATCGGCTCGACGCCGAAGTCGTCGGCACCGCGGATGCTCTGCTCGGCACGCGCGTAGGCGCCACAGCGAACAGCCGGCCAGGCGTCGCCACACAGCTGGCGGACGGCGCGCCCGTCGGGCATCGACTCGCGATCGCCGTCGGTGACGAGTCGCAGCACTGCGCGCAGCGCGTCCCGGTCGGCGTGGTGGATCAGCGCGTCGAGGACCTGCTTGGTGAGCATCGTCGTCGCCCGATGCAGTTGGGTCACGGACAGGGGGACCCTGCCGAAGACGATCTCAGTGAACAGGTGCAGCGCGAGCCCGACCGCGATCAACTCGTCCAGATCGGGACACTGTGCGGCGTAGCGGATGGCGGAGGGCGTCGCCGGCGGCGCGACGAGCGAATCATGCGTGGGCGGCCTGGCCGGCGCCGCGATCACCGGAGCGATCGTCATGGTCCACCTCCGATCCTGCAAGGACTCGAGCCGCTGGGACTTGACGGAAACTTGACCGGCGGAGCATATGCGTCAAGGAACACTCAACACAACCACGGAGAGAAAGAATAACACCACTCCGCAGAGTCGTCCGGGATGGTCGACGCGCCGCCCGACGGACCGGGCCGACGTCATGCCTGTTAGACCCGTAGCGCTGCTGTGCGATCACGGCTGTCTGACTGGTCGCCCTCGGTTTTCAGAACGCCCACACCCGGATGCGGCAGACTCCCTAGATGCGTCCACTCGCGGGCATCAGCGTCGTCGAATCGGCGAGCTACATCTCCGGGCCCTTTGCCGGGTTGATCCTCGCCGATCTCGGCGCCGAGGTGGTCAAGGTCGAACCGCCGCGTGGCGACCCGTATCGGCGGTTCGGACCTCAGGATGACGACGGTGGTGTGATCTTCCGCGCCGGCAACCGCAACAAGCGCAGCATCGTGATCGATCTCACGCGCGAGGAGGGACTAGCCGAGTTGCACACGCTGCTCGAGCCCGCGGACGTGTTGATCACGAACTGGCGGCCGGGCGTGGCGGAGGCGTTCGGGCTCGACACCGAATCGGTGCCACGACGCTGGCCGCGACTCGTGTGGGTGCGCGTGTCGGGCTACGGCCAGTCGGGCCCCATGGCGACGCTGCCCGCGTTCGACTCGCTGATGCAGGCCCGCGTCGGCTTCGCCGAATCAGTCGGCAAAGATCCCGCGCTCGTGCCGTCGTACATAGCCGACAAGGTGACCGCCACCTTCGCCGCCCAGTCGGCGCTGGCGGCGCTCGTGCAGCGCAACGTGAGCGGCCGCGGGTGCGTGGTCGACGTGGCGATGCTCGATGCGTTCGCGTACTTCGACACACCGGACCTGTTCGCGGGCCACCAGCAGCCCGGCCGCGCCGACGACCGCGTGCTGCGCATGCTGCGCGCACCGCGCGCGATGCAGACGGCGGACGGCTGGATCGTGCTTGCGCCGACAACCGGTCAGCAGATCAAGCGGGCAATGCTCGCCGCCGGACTCGAGGACAAGCTCGCCGATCTGCGATCGCAACCCGACCCGATCGCCACGTCCGAGCGCTTCTTCGAACTGCTGGCACCTCGCGTTCGTGAGCGCACCTCCGCCGAGTGGACGGCGACCTTCGCCGACGCCGACGTACCGGCGAGTGCTGTGATGAGCAAGGCGGAACACGTCGAGGACGAACAGGTGGTGCACAACGCGATCTACCGGGTGGTGCCTGACCCGGCGCTCGGCAACGCTCGGCGTACCCGTCACCCGGCGCTGTTCGACGGCCAGCCGGTCGAGACCGACGACCTGCCCTGCCCGCCGCTCAACGTTGGCGTTGGCGGCTCTGCGACCACGTGAGCCCGCGGTCGGGATCTATGTCGCGTGGGAGGCCGAGCACTTGCTCG
>DASQTR010000393.1:0-8810 GCA_035641795.1 Ilumatobacter sp. | reverse complement strand
GCACCCGACGAGTTCCGGCGTGTCACCGAGGTGACCTATGTCGGTTACGTCCACGGAACGCGGGCAGCACTGCAACGAATGTTGGCTCGCGATCGAGGCGTGATCGTCCAGGTCGGCTCAGCGTTGGCATACCGTGCGATCCCGTTCCAGAGCGCGTATTGCGGCGCCAAGCACGCGATCCGGGGGTTCACCCAATCGGTACGGTGCGAGCTGCTGCAACGAGGCAGCGCGGTGCAGATCGCGATGGTGCAGATCCCGGCGGTGAACACACCACAGTTCGAGTGGGTCCTGTCGCGACTCCCGAACCGGCCGCGGCCGGTGCCACCCATCTTCCAGCCCGAAGTTCCAGCACGCGCCGTCGTCCATGCCGCCCTCCATCCCCGTCGCGAGATGTGGGTGGGGTGGTCGACCACGCGAGCGATCATCGCCACCACGCTCGCTCCGGGCCTGCTCGACCGTTACCTCGCCCGCACGGGCATGCGCGCGCAGCAGACCGCGGAGCCGGATGACGACGCACGACCGAACAACCTCTTCCGTCCCGTACCGGGCGACTTCGGCGCCCACGGCCGATTCGACGCCACAGCCGCGCAGCGCAGCCCGGCGCTGTGGATCAGCATCCACCGTCGCTCGGTGAGCGCGCTCGCCACCCTCGGCACGGCGATCGGGGTGAGCGCCCTCGCGCGCCGTCGGCTGAAGGTGTGATTGCAGTGGATGCTTTCAACTGGCGCGAGCTCGATCTAGCCAGCGTCACCCTCGCGGGACTGGCCGCCGGCTACGTCATGCTGCTGATCGGGTTGTGGGTGGGACGTCTTCCCGGCTTCGTGGCAATCGACATCGCCGACTACGGGCGCCGCTACATGGTGTCGGATCGTCCGAGCGCGTGGCTGCTCGGCCTCGCCTCGCACCTAGCCAACAGCTTCCTGCTGGTGCTGACGTGGGCGAGTCTCGTCGAACCGAACCTCGACTGGCCGCGGTGGCTCGAGGGTCTCCTCTGGGGCGAAGCGCTCGCACTGATTCTGGCGGGCGCGCTGGTCGCACCGTTGACCGGGCAAGGATTCCTGGGTCTCAAGGGTGGGGGCTACGCCTTCGCCGCGACGAACCTCGCGATGCACACGGTGTGGGGCATCCTCATCGGCCTGCTCTACGTGCCACCCCGATGAGTGCCGGGTGAACGAACCGTCCGTGGAGATCCTGTACGGCGCCGGCGTCGCGCTGGCGTGCGGCCACGACGGCGAGATCCGTGCCGACGATCTCCACGGGCTGTTCGCCGCGGACTGTCGCGTGCTGTCGACGTATCGACTGGCTCTCGGAGGTTTGCCGTGGCAGCTGCTGTCGCGCATCCGCCAGGGTCACGGCACAGCGCGTTGGACCTATCAGAACCAGACGATGCGACAGCCGCGCGGCGACCTGCCAGCCGGCTCGGTGTTCCTGGAGCTTCGGCGACGCCTCGCTGGGGCGCTGCACGACGACCTCCGGATCTGCCAGTTCACCGGGGCTCCGCTGCATGTGCGCCTGGTGCTCCTACTCGATGCCGACTTCTCCGACATCTTCGAGGTCAAGTCGCGTCAGCTTCCACCTCGCGTGGCGATCCGGCGCACCATCACGCACGACGGGGTCACGTACTCCTACACGCGAGGCGGTTTCCACCGCGGCCTGCGGGTCACGGCGTCATGCGGTGACTGTGAGCTGCAGATCGCCGGGTCGCAGATCACCTTCGAGGTCGACCTCGAGCACGCCACTCCGTGGACGTGCTGTCTCGACGCTGTTCCCGAAGTCGACCACGTGGCACTCGAGTTCGAGGGCGATCCGCACGACGACGAATCGATCGATCCTCCGCAGGTCGAGATCGAAGCGGATGGGCTACTCCGTCGCGCGTTCGAACGTGGCTGTTCCGACCTTTCCGCCTTGGCCGTGCCACAGGACGGCGCGCCACCGTTCGTCGCCGCCGGCGTCCCATGGTTCCAGACGTTGTTCGGCCGCGACAGCACGGTCACATCGATCATGACAGGCCTCCTTGGGACCGAGCTCTCGAGAGGAACACTGGTCGCCGTCGGTCGCCATCAGGCCCGTCACCGCGACGACTGGCGCGACGCGGAACCCGGCAAGCTGCCGCACGAGCTGCGGCGGGGAGAGCTCGCCAGCCGCAACCTGATTCCTCACACCCCCTACTACGCGACGCACGACACGCCCTCGCTGTTCTGCCTCACACTCTGGAACGCGTGGCGCTGGACCGGCGACCGTGAGCTCCTCGACGCCCACCTCGACACCGCGCGACGCGCGCTCGCGTGGTGCGATGAATACGGCGATCGCGACGGCGACGGGCTCCAGGAGTACGGAACACGGAGCCGGCTCGGCTACTACAACCAGAGCTGGAAGGACGCCGGCGACGCCATCCTGCACGAGGACGGCCGCCTGGCCGAACTTCCGATCGCGACCGTCGAGCTGCAGGGCTATCTGTACGCGGCTCGGCTGGCGCTCGCCGAACTGCTCGATGTGACCAACGAGCACGAAGAAGCGAGCGCCCTGCGCGCGGCAGCCGCGACCCTCCGGACCCAAGTGGACACCAGCTTCTGGCTGGATAGCGAGGGAACGTATGCGCTCGCGCTCGATGGTCACAAAGCTCCAGTCGTCTCGGCGACATCGAACCCCGGCCACCTGTTGTGGTGCGGCATGCCGGCGCCGGATCGGGCGGCGGGGGTCGTCCGGCGCCTCCTCGCGCACGATCTTGACAGCGGTTGGGGTGTGCGCACCTTGTCGAGCATGCATCGCTGCTACAACCCGCTCTCGTATCAGCGCGGCTCGGTTTGGCCGCACGACACAATGCTCGCCGCCGCCGGCATGTGGCGCTACGGGTACCGCGACGAGGGCAGCTCGCTGATCCGCGCCGTCCTGGACGCTGCCCGCGCGTTCGAGTCAGACCGCCTGCCCGAGCTCTATTGCGGATTCGGTCGTGAGCTCGGCCCGCCCGTGCCCTACGCCGAGGCCAACTCGCCCCAGGCGTGGGCTGCCGCGGCGCCGATCCTCGCCGTACAGCTGTTCCTCGGAATCGTCCCGGATGCGCCACACGGCCGGTGCTGGATCGATCCGTGGCTCCCGGAGTGGCTGCCAGAGCTCCACGTGCGCGGCCTTCCGATCTTGGGCGAGCGCATCGATGTTCACATACGACGACACGACGGTGACACCGCGATCGAGGACATCGACGCCAGGCAAGTCCATGTGCAGCCGGGAACAGTCGCCGCTCCGCTCTGGGGCGTCCCGATCGCCTCCGCGACAGTCACATCTCACTGAGCGGTGGGGCGTCCCACGCGTTCTTCGTCGCCGATGCGCTGTCGCGGGTGGCGTATTCTTGAGCGATGCCGCAGATGATGGGGTACCCGATCGATTCGAGGTTCTCGAAGCCGCCGATTACGCAACCGGTCAGACTCGACGCGCTTCGTCAGGTCGGATTGTTCAGAGGTCTGAGCAAGCGAAGCCTGGTCATGATCGACAAGGTGTCGCAGGTCCGAAGCGCGCTACCAGGCGACATTCTCGTGTCCCAGGGCGACGCCGGCAACGAGATGATGGTGGTGCTCGAAGGCCGCGCCAAGGTGACCAGGGGCAATCGCAAGCTCAACGAGCTCTCGGTCGGCCAGGGCTTCGGCGAGATGGCCCTGCTGGACAATCAGACCCGAAGCGCGACGGTGACCGCATTGGAACCGATGCGAATGCTGGTGATCAGTGGCCCCGAGTTCAGAAAGCTGTTGACCAAGGTCCCCGGGCTCAGCGAGGCGCTGCTCGCGACGCTGTCGATGCGCCTCAGGGAGGCGGACGCCGCTGCCGATCTCTGACGACCAGTCGTTGCGAGGACGCCGTCAAGGCGAGACCCTCACTTCGTCCCAACTGACGCCCGTTCCCTCACCCAGCGGGCGTCGACCCGGTCGAGATCGGTGATGAAATGCGAGGTCGCCTCCATCCGCCGGTCAGCAGCGGCACAGAGGGCGTGTGCCTGCGCGACGTCGCCGGCTTCGACGGCGATTCGGGCGAGTGCGTCCAAAGCAAAGACTTCGACGTGGGCGTCGTCGTCGCGACGCGCCTCCTCCAGGATCACCGCAAGTCGGTCTCGGGCGTCGGGCATCGCATCGGCTGCGTCGAGGGCGGCCAGCAGGCATTCGCCGAGGGAGGCCTGTTCTCCACCGCCGGCGGCGCGGTGCCAAGCAACCGCCGCGGCGAGCGCCGCTCTGGCTCGCGAATCCTGTCCGACCGAACGCAGCACGCGCCCGAGATGCACACGCGCGAGCGCGGCCAGACGTACGTCACCGGTCGCCTCGGCCTTGACGATCGCGAGTTCGAGCGTGTCGACGCCGCAGTCGTAGTCACCGGCCTGGCACTGGGCGCGCCCGAGACTCGAAAGCTGGTACGCCTCCGTCTGCCGAAACCCGAGTCGTTGCGATGCTTCTGCGGCGCGAGCGAGGTGTACGACGGCGTCGTCGAATCGTCGCTGGATGCGCGCCAACTCGCCGAGCACGGCGTCGCGACGAACGTGGAGCCAAGGATCATCGACAACGCGGAGCCAGTGCTCGACATGATCGACCGCTTCGATGCTCCGGGACTCGTCATTGGCTGAGATCGCAGCACGCGCCGCGAACAGCCAGCTGGCCGCCTCATCCCACGGCCGGTCAAAGTCCGCGTAGAGGGCGTGACTGCGATCGGTCAGTTCCATCGCTCGACGGAACTCGCCGTCGTGCGACACCACGTAGGCGAGGTAATAAGA
Organism: Ilumatobacter sp.; assembly: GCA_035641795.1. Taxonomy (GTDB): domain Bacteria; phylum Actinomycetota; class Acidimicrobiia; order Acidimicrobiales; family Ilumatobacteraceae; genus Ilumatobacter. Next base: position 4,060 of record DASQTR010000393.1, on the reverse strand, counting down.
GCAGCGCGCTTGCAGTTGGACATCGTGGATCGTCTCGGACACCTCGGTGGCCGCAGCGATGTGGTCGCGAGCGCGGTCGAGCGAGCCCGTCGAGGCTTCGATCCATGCCGCCAGCAGCAGCGCGTCGGCCCGCTCCCGCGGCTCCGCCCCGCCACCCGCTGCTTCGAGCGCGGCCATGATCCGTTGCGCGCCCCTGCTGTCGCCCAACACCACCCACGCCCAGCCGAATCCGTTGACGATCCTCAGGGAGAGCAGCGGATCGTGGCTGATGCTCCACGCCAACGCAGCGTCGAGATTGGCGCGCTCGGCTCGGGCGAACTCGAGATGCTCTGCCTGGGCACAGCTGCGGACACCTTGCGTCGACGATTCCGCCGTGCCGGCGAACCAAGCCGCGTGCGCAGCGAGGGCGCGCTCCGATATCCCGGCGTCACGTAGCGCGTCCAGCGCGAACGCGCGAATGCTGTCGAGCAGGCGGTAGCGAACGCCGGCACCCTCGTCGTCGACGATCACCAAGGAACGGTTGGCGAGGCGCCCGACGACATCGATCGCCGCCGCCGCCGGCACCTCGAGGGCTTCGAGGACGCACTCGACGGCGGGTAGAGGTGCACCACCGGCGAACGTCGCCAAGGCCCACAGTCCGCGCTGATCGTCGGGGAACAGGAGCTCATAGCTCCAGCCGATCGTCGACCTGAGTGCTCGACGACGCTCTGGCCGCCGGCTGGTCGGGTCGCTCAACACGACGAACCGGTCGTCGAGGCGGCGGGTGATCTCGTCGACCGACAATGTCTTCGTTCGCGCTGCGGCAAGTTCGATCGCGAGGGGCAGGCCATCGAGCGATCGGCACAGCTCCTCTACCGCGTGATCAGCTTGACCCTGCGCGCGAATCGCACGTTGCGCGCTCGCGCGCCGGCTGAACAGCGAGACGGCATCGGCAAGTTCCAGCGGTGCCAGCTCGAACACGACTTCACCGTCGAGATCGAGCGGAACCTGGCTGGTGCACAGGATTCGCAACGCGGGAGCGGCGTCGAGCAACCGAACCGCGAGACTGGCGGCAGCGTCGACGACGTGCTCGCAGTTGTCGAGGATGATCAACGCGCTGCTGCGCTTGAGACGCTCGAACAGCGCCGTCTCGCTCCCCACGTTCAACGCCGCAACCACGGTGTCCACCACATCGTCCTCGGTCGCCGCGGTCTCGAGCCTCGCCAGCCAGACCCCCGCCCGCTCGACGTGGTCCGCGGCGTTCACTGCGCGGCCGGCTGCAATTGCCAGGGCCGTCTTGCCGACACCACCGGCCCCGACAATCTCCACGAGTCTTTCGGTGGCGATCAGATCGGACACCGTGGCCAACGCGCGGTCGCGACCCACCAGTTCGACCGACATCGACGGCAGGTTCCCGGCGGGCAGGTCCGGTCCGAGCCCCCGTCCCGTCGAGTGCGGCACGCCCAATGCCACGTCGTGCGACAGGATCTGTTGCTCGAGTTGCTGCAGGTGCAGTCCCGGGTCGAGGCCGAGCTCGTCGGCCAGCCAACCCCTGACCCGCTGGTACGTAGCGAGCGCATCCGCCTGGCGCCCATCGCGGTACAAGGCGATCATCAGCAACGCCCACAAACCCTCACGGTGTGGATGCGCGCCCGCCAACGATTCGAGATCGCCGATCACGGCAGCCGATGCACCAAGGTCGAGCCGGGCGCCCAACTGACCCTCGATGAGACCGAGACGGGCCTCCTCGAGGCGGGCTCGGTACGGGATCAGCCACTCGCCCTCACCCGCGCCCGAGAGGATGTCCCCACCGAACATGGCCAACGCCGTCGCCGATGTCTCGAGCGCAGCCGACGCGTCGCCGGCGCTTCGAAACGCGGACGCCTGCTCCGCCAGTTGAAGGACTTCGAGCGCATCCACGGCGCTCGGTTCGACATGCAGCGTGTAACCGGCGCTGGTACCCGTCACCAGCGCGGCGTCGCCCAACGCCCGTCGCAAACGCGAGACCTTGGTCTGCAACGTGTTGCGTGCCGTGCCCGCCGCGTCGTCTGCCCACAGGTCCTCGATCAACCGCTCGGTCCGGACCATCACACCCGCCTCGAGTGCCAGCCGAACGAGCACTTCGGCCGTCTTGCCGGATCGCACGGGAATGCGCTCGCCGTCGCGGCGGAGCTCGACCGAGCCGAGCACAGACACCGCGATCACCGCCACAGGGTACGCCCGACCACTTCGTGTCAGGCCGGTGTCAGGGGTCCCGCCCACGCTGACCACATGCCCGACCGACCTGACAACGTGATCCACCACCTGGCGCTCGGCGACGAAGCGGCCATCGCGCAGATCGCGCAGCAGGCCCGAACCAGTGACGACGTGGCCACCGTGGTCGCAGCCGCGCTCTTCACGCCGCCGGGCCTCGAGCTGATGGCGCGCGCGGAAACGTTGGCCCTTACCACCAGGGACCGCCAGCTGGTCGCGATCGCCACCGCACACCTCCAGGGCGACGTCGACCGGGTCGAGACCCTCGCCAGAGACCACCTCGCCGACCACCCCGACAGTGTTCTCGTCGCCTGGATCTCATCCGCCAGCAACCACGCCACCGATACCCGAAAGGCTCCCTCATGAACACCGTCTCGACGGCCCATCTCCCCACCCGCGCATCCACGCCCGATCGCCGGGCGCGGTACTCGTTCCGGCCTTGGTACAAGTGGCTGCTCACGGCGCTCGCCTTCCCGCCCTCCGGTCTGGTCGCCCACCTCGTCGCTGGACGCGTGGATTCGATACCGGCTGCCGTGCTGAACGGCGTCATCGCCGGAACGGGGATCGGCGCCGCACAGTGGGCACTCCTCCGCCATCGCGGCGCGAACCTGATCTGGATCGCGGCCACGGCCGTCGGCTTGGGCGCAGGGCTCGCGGCCGGCGCGGCCTTCGTCTCCTACCAAACCGACATCACATCCCTGGCGGTGATGGGCGCGGTCTCGGGGCTCGGTGTCGGCGTTGTTCAAGGCGCGACACTGGCGAACGCAAAGCGAACGCTCGGCTGGAGCGCGGCCAACACAGTGCTGTGGGCGCTTGGTTGGACCGTCACCACGGCTGGCGGCATCGATGTCAGCCAACAATGGGCGGTATTCGGGGCGTACGGATGCCTCACGCTCGCTTTGCTGCAGAGCACCATCATCGGATCGTTCGTGCCTGCAAAGGCCGTCACGTCATGATGTCGTCACTCGCTTCACTCGTCGTCCGCCGCCGGCGCGTCGTCATCACCGTTTGGTTGGCGGTACTCATCGGCGCCGGCACCATCGGCAGCTCGGCCTTCTCGGTGCTTTCATCGAGCTTCGGTGCCGGTCCCAGCACCGAATCGGGTCGCGTCGCCGAGCGGCTCGACGAACTCTCCGAGACCGGCGGCGAGATCGCCGTGATCGCCGACGACATCGACGTCGACGATCCAGCAGTTGCCGCGCCGATCCGCGCCGGACTCGATCGCATCGCTGCAATCGATGGTGTGGTCGCCGTTGTCGACCCGTGGTCAATCGAATCGGATGCCCTTCGGGCCGGCGACGGGCGTGCCGCGCTGGCCGTGGTGACGATCACCGGCGGCCTCGACGAGGAAGCGGAGCTCGAACTCGCCCACCAGATCGCCGATGTCGCCCGAGACCTCGACGCCCCTCAGGTTCTCGTCGGCGGCAACGTACTGGTGGGCGAGCAGTTCGGTACGGCGTCGGAGCGTGACCTCGTGCGCGGCGAGGCGGTTGCCTTACCGATCGCGTTCATGGCGATGGTCTTCCTGCTGGGTGGTCTGCGCGCAGCAGGCATGCCCATGTTGGTGGCTGTCGCCGGGGTCGTCACCTCGTTGGCCGTGCTCGTCGCAGCGACTCTGATCGGTGACGTGTCGATCTTCTCGATCAACGTCGTCAACATGCTCGGCATCGGCCTCGGTATCGACTACGGGCTCCTGATGGTCAGCCGGTTCCGCGAGGAGCGAGGCGGCGGCCGGGAACTGCACGACGCAGTCGTCGAGACCGTCGCCACCGCCGGCAAGACGGTTGTCTTCTCGGCCCTCACCGTTGCGGTGGCAATGTGCGGCCTG
>DASQTR010000392.1:0-7058 GCA_035641795.1 Ilumatobacter sp. | reverse complement strand
TGCGCGTGTTCCTTCCTGTGCCGCTCCCGATGCTGCCTGGCGATCGGTACGTGCTCCGCGAGGCGGGGCGCGACGAGACCATCGGTGGCGGCGAGGTGCTCGACATCGACCCCGTCACGAAGGCGTCGCAGGCGGCGCCGGACGGCACGGTCGAGCGCGCCATCGCCGAGCGCGGGTGGATCGACGTCGGCGAGCTCGAGCTGTTGACCGGCGTCGCCGTCGAGCCGGTGATGGGGCACTGGGCGACGACGCCCGAGTTGCTGGACGCCACCCGGCAACGCATGCGCGCAGTGATCGCGACCGCCGGCGAACACGGCGTCGACACTGCGTCACTGGCGGAGCATGAACGGGCCGTCGTGCTGGCGCTCGACGGCGTGACGGTCCAAGGCGGTCGAGCGCGGCTCGCCTCGTCCGGCGACCCGTACGCGGACCACCCGCTGGCCGCCGCGATCCGGGCCGGCGGATTCGCGCCCGAGGCGCCACCCGATGCCGAGCGGGCGACGATCCGCGAACTGACCCGCCGCGGGATACTGGTCGAACGAGACGGCGTGCTGTTCCATCAGGAGAGCATCGACGACGCCGCCGCGCTGGCGGCGGCGTTGCTCGGCGCGGACCCCTCCGGGTTCACGGTCGCCACATTTCGGGAACAGGCAGGAGTTAGCCGCAAGTACGCGCTGCCCCTCCTCGCCGAGCTCGATGCGCGAGGCATCACGAGGCGACGCGACGACCTACGAATAGCCGGCCCGCGTCTACCTGGTGTCTGACACCGAGTGTTCCGGGTCGCGAGACGACGCCCGTCGCATCAGCGAACACTCGGTGTCTGACACCGAGCGCTCGCGAACCGCCTGGTGTCAGACACCTCCTTCGGACGTGTCAGACACCGGTGTCTTCGCTCTGCGCTCGCGGTAGTCCTTCGCGGCTCCCTCGAGCGGTTCGACCTCCAGCGTCACGCCGTCGATGGCGGCGACACGCAGCGGTTCGCCCGCCTGGATCGGCGTCGCCCGGTTGGTCCGCGCTCGCCATTGCGCCTCGCCGATCCTGATCACGCCGTCGGGGTCGACGGCGGTGACGGCAACACCGTCGGAACCGATCAACCACTCCCGCCCGATCGTCGGCGTGGCGAAGCGCGTCCGAGTCATCGACGGCATGCCCACGATGAACGCCAGCATCGTGCCCCCGATCCCGGCGATGAGACTCAACCAGTTCGGCCGCAACGACGACCCGCTCACCGGCTCGAACAACCAGAGACTCCCGATGATCGTGAACACGATGCCGACACCAGTCCACAACCGCGGGATCCCGACCTGGACGTCGATCGCGAACGCCAGCATCGCCGCGACGAGCAGCCCGACAGCCCACCACCGCGCCGGCAGCTCGGCGATGCCGAAGCACGCCAGGATGGTGCATCCGGCACCGACCACGCCGGCGATCCCGACGCCGGCGGTGAAGAACTCGAAGATCAGCAACGCCATGCCGACAAGGAAGAGCAGGTACGCCACGGGCGGGCTGGCCACCGTGTGGAACAGCTGGTCGAGCAGCGGCAGTTTCGAGAACCGAACGGCGGCGGCGGTCTCCTTCTGGACAGTGCCGCTGTCGGTGACGACCTCGGTGGTGGTCTCGAGCGCCACGCCGTTCTCGGTGTATCCGTCGAGTGCCTCGAGCATGTTGCGGATCGTGGGGACGCCCTCGTCGGAGATGCGCTGCTTGAACACTGCGAGGGAACGCGCGTCCGACAACCCGACGGTGCGGTCTTGCAGCGCCGTGAGCGCGGGGCCGAGTGGGTAGGCGTCGGAAACGGGCGGGCCGACGTTGCCGACGCGGGCGCCGGGAGCCATCCCGGTGACGTCGGCGACTGCGAGGATCTGGGCCGGCGCGCCGTACAGCCGGGCCCCGGTGGGTCCGACCCACACGCCGATGGGAACCGGCGACTCTGCGATCCGCTCGAGCAGCGCCGCCATCTCCTCGTCGCTGACGACCGCCCCGCGCGAGTCGACCTGGAGCACCAGTGCCTGGCTCTCCTTGTCGACGGCGCGGTCGATGGCGTCACCGATCGACTTCACGACGATGTGGTCGAACAGGCCGTTGACCTGGAGCACGTCGACCGGCTCGACCTGCAGCCGTTCCGGTTGATCCTGCTGGGCCGACACCCTCTGATCCGACCCGATGGCGCCGAGTGCCGCAATGGCGCCTAGCAGGCCGATCAGTAGTCTGCGCACGAAGTGCCTCCGGAGATCCAGTGTCGATACCCACCCACCTGACCGAGCTCGGCGTCATGAGCGTGTTCGACACGAGGCTCGTGATCGTGGCCGGCAAAGGGGGCGTCGGGAAGACCACGGTATCGGCTGTGCTCGCACGCGCGGCTTGCGACGGAGAGCGCCGCGTGCTGCTCGTCGAGCTCGACGGCAAGCCGGCGCTGGCGGGGCTCGTCCCCGACCTGGAGGTGCGCTCGATCTCGGCCGCCGAGGCGCTCGAGGAGTATCTCCACGAGCACGGCTTCCGCATGATCGCCAGGCGCCTGGCCAGCACGGGCGTGATCGACGTAGTGGGCACGGCGGCGCCCGGCATCGACGACCTCGTGGTGCTCGGCAAGATCAAGCAGCTCGAACGGTCGGGCGAGTGGGACCTGATCGTGGTCGACGGCCCGGCAGCCGGGCACGCGGTCACGTTCCTCACGTCGGCCGCCGGCCTTCGCGACGCGGTGCGGAGCGGGCCCGTGCGGTCCCAGGCCGACGAGGTGGTGGCGATGCTCGGCGACCCGGCCCGATGTCAGGTCGTGCTCGTCACGACGCCGGAGACCACGCCCGTGAACGAGCTGCTCGAAACGCGCGAAGTGCTCCGCAAGCGGGTCGACGTGCGCCTCGGACCGGTCGTCGTGAACCAGGTCGACGACGGACCCCCGTTGCCCGATCCCGACACGGTGTCGTTCGGGCGCACGCGCACCCACGTGGCCGACACGGTGGCCGCCGCCGTGTTCCGCCGAACACGCCGTGGCGCGCAGGCTGACGAGCTGGCGCGTGTCCGCGAGGCGATCGGATGCGAACACATCGTGCTGCCCGCCATCCCGACTGCGACTCTGGATCCGAGCGACATCGTCACCCTGGCAGCGAGCGTGCGGAAATGACGGACGTCATCGACGGCGCCGAGGTCGTGGTGTGCTGCGGGTCGGGTGGTGTGGGGAAGACCACCATCGCCGCCGCGATCGGGCTGGCGGCCGCCGGCGCCGGTCGGCGCGTCGTCGTCGTGACGATCGACCCGGCGCGCCGGCTGGCGGACGCGCTCGGTCTCGCCGGCGGTCTCACAGGCGATCCGCAACGCATCGAGCTGCCCGACGCGCCCGGTGAGCTGTGGGCGATGATGCTCGACACGCCGGCGATGTTCGAGCGCGTGGTGCGCATCAACGCGGGGAGCGACGAGCAGGTGGCGCGCATCGTGCAGAACCGCTTCTACCGCAACCTGGCGGATGCGCTGAGCGGCACGCAGGAGTTCATGGCCTCGGAGGCGCTGTACGAGTTGCACGCCGACGAGCGCTTCGATCTGGTCGTGGTCGACACACCGCCCAGCCGCAACGCGCTCGACTTCCTGGAGGCGCCGGGCGTGCTTGCCCGCTTTCTCGACCACAAGGTGTTTCGCCTCGTGATGCTGCCGACGCGCACGGGGTTCCGCATGCTGTCCTTGGCGAGCCAGCCGATCCTGCGCGCGATCGGGCGTGTCGTCGGCTCCGATGCGCTCGCCGACGCCGCCGCCTTCTTCCAGGCATTTGCCGGCATGGAGGGCGGGTTCCGCGAGCGGGCCGAGATGGTGGCGTCGTTGTTGCAGGCCGACACCACGCGGTTCGTGCTGGTCACCTCGGCCCACCGCGAAACGGTCGAGGAGGCCGCCTGGTTCGCCGACCAGCTGATCAATCTTGGCTTCGGCGTCGAGGCGGTCGTCGCCAACCGCGTTCACCCTCGGTTCGGTGCGATCACGGTGTCGGAGGCGAAGCGCCGGGCGGCACGCGCCGAGCGTGAGTCACGGCACGACGAGGCGGCCCTCTGGAGCAACCTCGCGGAGCTGCGTTACGTCGCCGAAGCCGAGCGTGAGGCGCTGGCACCGCTGCTGGCGCGGGCGGCGGACGGATCGACGATCGAGATCCCGCTACTCGCGACCGATGTGCACGACCTCGACGCGCTGGACCACGTCGCCGGCCACCTGCGAATCGGCTAGGGGATCGGATGAGCACGGCGCCGTCGCGCGGTGCGCCCGTATAACGTCGGCGCCGTGCACATCCTGCTCGCCACCGATGCCGACTGGATCGTGGACGAGGTGACCGCCGCACTGGGCGGCCCCGACACGAGCTTCACGGTGTGTCGCGAGGGGCGGCTCGTCTCCAAGCTCGTCGGCGAACGTGCGCCCGACCTCGCCGTGCTCGACCTGCAGGTCGGTTCGATGGGCGGGATGGCGATCGCGATGGCACTCCGGCTCGACGAGTCGGGTGGTCTGCTGCCCCATGTCAGGGTCCTGATGCTGCTCGACCGCGTGGCCGACGTGTACCTCGCGCAGCGTTCGAGCGCCGACGGCTGGCTGATCAAGCCGCTCGACGCGCTCCGCCTCAAGCGCGCCGCGCTGGCGGCGGTCAGCGGTGAAATCTTCCAGGAAGGCGTCCCGCGTCCGATGCCCGTGACGCCTACGGTGCCGATCGAGGCGGACGGCGCGGCAACAGCCGCGAAAGAACCAGCCGAGGAAGAACCAGCCGAGGAAGAACCAGCACCCGCCGGATAGGCTCACTGGCCGCTACGGGGTGTAGCGCAGCTTGGTTAGCGCGCCACGTTCGGGACGTGGAGGCCGGAGGTTCAAATCCTCTCACCCCGACTCCGTCGCTCGCTCGCCCCGCTCCTGAGTCGAGGTGACGGCGTTCTTACACGGACTGCGACGCCCCAGTCGACCGCTTCAGACACACTGGTACGGACGTGATCGTGTGATACGGACGTCATCGTCGTCGTTGCGTTTCTCCTCGCACACGTCGGGGTATTTCCCCAAAAGTTTCGACTACGGGGAGGTTGGCCCGGATGAACGGGAACGTCGGTACCACATCGGCTCGTCGAGTTGCAGCCGGGGTGCTCCTCGCTGCGAGCGGCTTGGTGGCGTTCGGCGGCACCCGGGCTCAGGCCCAAGCGGTCAATGCCGATCTGTCCATCACCAAGACGGACGGCGCCGTGACAGCGACCGCGGGCGCAGCGGTTGTGTACACCATCGTGGTTTCGAACGCCGGCCCCGCTGCCGTCGCCGATGCCACGGTCACCGATACGTTCCCGGCGACACTGACCGCCAGCTGGACGTGCGCGGGCACGAGCGGAGCCGGATCGAGCTGCGCCGCATCCGGCACCGGCAACATCAGTGACAGCACCGTCGACCTGCCCTCCGGCGGATCGGTCACCTACACGGTCACCGCCACGCTGAGCTCGAACGCGACCGGCACGCTCGCGAACACTGCCACCGTCGCGCCCCCGGCCGGCGTTACCGACCCCACTCCGGCCAACAACACCGCCACCGACACCGACACAGTCGCCGTCAGCGCCGATCTATCGGTCACCAAGACCGGGCCCGTGGGTGGCACGGCCGGGGCGGACGCCGTCTACACGATCGCCGTCATGAACAACGGGCCAAGTGACGCCACCAGCGCTTTGCTCACCGATGTCCTGCCCGCTGGGGTCACCTTCGTGTCGGTGAGCCAGGGCGCGGCCCAGCCCGTGGCGACGTTGCTGACACCTGCCGCCGGCGGCACGGGACCCGTCACCGCGTCGTGGGCATCGTTCCCTGCGGGCGCATCGGCGACGCTCACGCTCACCGTGAACGTCGGGAGCAGCTTCGCCGGCGACCTCGCGAACACCGCCACCGTCGACTCGAGTACAGCGGACCCCAACCCCGTCAACGACACGTCGTCGTTCACCTTTGCCGTCGCCCCCACGACGACGACCACGACCACGACGCTCCCGACCACGACGACCACGTCGATCGGAAGCACCACGACCACGACGATCACCGGGGTGATTCCGGCGACCGGTGGTAACTCGGCCGGCTTCGGCATCGCGGCGATCGCGCTGCTCGGCGGTGGTGCCTTGCTGATCGCGCTCGCCCGTCGTCGTGAGCATCCGCGCACGTCGGGCTGATCGCGCCTGATCCGAATCCGAGGCATCGGCAGCCGCGCGCCCCCGCATCCGGACCCGCGCTCCGTCCTCGGGCGCGGCGAAGTACGGTGCCGACATGCGTCGTCTGGTGGGTTCGTTTGTCGCGCTCGCGCTCGGTCTGGCGGCGGCGGCGGTCGTGAGCAACGCCCGTCCAGCGTCGGCGGCGGCCGTGCCGGCTGGGTTCGCCGACAGCCCGGTCGCCGCGTTCGGTCGACCGACAGCGGTCGAGTGGCTGCCTGACAGCCGGATCGTCGTGCTCGAGCAGGACGGCAGGCTCCGTGTCGGCGATCCGTCCGGGGCGTTCGCCACTGCGATCGACATCCCGGTCTGTGGCGGCACCAGCGGCGAGCGCGGCCTGCTCGGGTTCACCCACGACCCGGCCTTCCAGAGCAATGGCTTCGTGTACGTGTATTACACGCACTCGGCGCCCGATCTGCCCGGCGGCTGCGCCAACAGGGTGAGCAGACTGACACTCACTGCGTCGACGATCGAGCCGGCGAGCGAGGTCGTGCTGCTCGACAACATCTCCTCGCGCAACGGCAACCACAACGGTGGCGATCTCGACATCGGTTCCGACGGGTTCCTCTACGTCTCGGTCGGCGACGCCGGCACCGACCCGCGTGCCGACGCCGGCGTCAACGATGCGGCGCAGGATCTGTCGTTGCTCAACGGCAAGATCCTGCGGATCACGCTCGACGGACGCCCCGCGCCCGGCAACCCGCTCACCGGCCCCGACAGCGCGCCCTGCGCGACGCTCGGCATCTCGGCCCCCCGCAGTACCCAGTGCCAGGAGATCTTCGCGTGGGGGCTGCGTAACCCGTACCGGTTCGCGTTCGACCGCAACGACGGCAGCGACCGCTTCTTCATCAACGACGTCGGCCAGAGCACGCTCGA
>DASQTR010000391.1:0-7036 GCA_035641795.1 Ilumatobacter sp. | reverse complement strand
CGCTGAGTCGCTCGGCGAATGCCGGCATGCCGCGGCGGCCGTTGGTGACGACCGCGATCTGGTCCTGGGGGTCGGGAAAGTTGGCGACGACACGTCCGCCGCCGAGGCGCGGCCCGATGCCGCCAGACCCATCGCCGCCGTTGTCGTTGCCACCGTTGTCTGAGCCGTCGCCTCCACCAGAGTCGGTTGGCGCGCCGCCGCCCTCGTCGGCGTCGTCCGCGACGTTTCCCGGGTTTGTCGCGGCCTGCGGTTGCTGAGCGGCCGCTTGCAGGGCGTCCGCCTGCGCCGCTGCCGCTGCCGCCTCCTGCTCCTGGCGGATCTGCTCTGCCTCGGCAGCGCGCAAACGCTCGAGCTCGCGTTGCACGGCTTCGTCGGCGAGTCGCTGCTGCTCGATCTCCTGCAGCAGCACGACCTCGGCCTCGGCCTGGGCCTTGAGTCCTTCGAACGACTCACGCTCCGCTTGTGCCTGCGCCTTCTGATCGTCGAGATCGGCGCGAACGTCCTCGAGTTCGTCGATGGCGGCGGCGAAGTCGTCCATACTCGCGAGCGTGCGCCCGGTGGCGGCGCTGGCGAAGACGTCCGCGGTCGCCCGGGCGTTCATGCCCTCTACAGGTGTGAACAGCGGATTGCCGGTCGCGGCGCCCTGCGTGAAACGCTGAACTGCCGACGCCGCGAGGCCGTCGCGGAGCGTCCGCACGTCGGCCTCCATCTGCGCCAGCTCGGCCTCTTTGGCGGCGATCTCGAGATCGAGGTGATCGATCCGCGCCTCGGAGTCGAACATCGCCTGGGCGGCGGCGTTGGCACGCTCGCGGGCGTCTTGGATCTCGCGCGCCGCGCGCTCGGCCTCGGAGACCGCATATGCGTCGCTGCTGATCAACGTCGAGCTGAGAACGAGGCCGACGACCGCACCCGCGCAGAAGACCGCGCGCCACCAACCGCCCCGTGCCGAAGACATCCGCCGGATGTTACAGAATGATGACGCCGAAGAGCATGACGGAAGGAGAAATTTGTATGGGACCTAGTCCCCACGCCGGCCCGCACGGGCACCGCGCTGAGATTTGCTGCAGCCGAAGTGTCACGTCCGGTCGTTCCGACTGCAACAACCATTCGGTCCGTCCTTTGCCGCAGTCGAAAGGCCGTTGTTACGCATTGTGACTGCAACAAACCGTGCAGCGGGGCAGACGCGGTAGGGCTCACTCAGCGCTGCGGCGGAGTGGCTTCACGGCACGACCTGCACGCGAGTCGGCTACGAGCGTCGCGAGCCGCGAACGGCGCGTGTCGTCACGTTTGGCGCTGCGCACCCAGTGGGCGGCAGTGCGCCGATAGCCAGGTGGCTGACGCTGGTACCACCCCCATGCCGCCTCATCGCGCCGGAACTCCGCCTCGAACTCCGCGCCCAACCCACCGTCCTCCGTCTCGAACGAGTAGACGCCGGTCTTTGCCGGGTCACGATGAGCGAACGCGGCCAGGCCGGCTTCGTGCATCAGCCCACGGCGAGTCAGGTCTTCCACCTTGGCGACGTTGATCTTGCTCCAGTTGCTCGTCGGCTTCCTCGGCGTGAAGCGGATCGTGTAGGCGTCAGCACCGAGGCTGTGCCGGCGCCCGTCGATCCATCCGAAGCACAGCGCCTGGTCGACCGACTCCGACCACGTCAGCGTCGGCTTGCCGGTCGCCTTCTTGTGGAAGCCGACCTGGACCTCGGTCTCGGTCGCGTGATGTGCAGCCAGCCAGGCGCGGAACTGATCGGCGGACTCGAAGAAGATCGGATTTATGCGAGCAGTCTCCCGCGCCAACACGGTCGGACCCACGCAGTCGTCGAAAGTTCTCGCTGATGCCGGCACCACCCAGTCCTTCAACCCAGTACACCGGCGCAAGGCTTTTCTGTTTCTGTAGTTGTTCGCTAGTTTCTATCCGTCACTGGACCAAGGGGGTAACCAATGGGCGAACTGTCAGGGCGCGTCGCCGCGATCACCGGCGGGACGCGCGGCATCGGGCGGGCGATCGCCGAGGCGTTCCTTCGCGACGGCGCCTCTGTCGTGATCAACGGTCGCTCGGCCGAGAAAGGGGCGGGCGCGATCGCCGAGATCCAACGCGACCTCGACGCCGGCGACCGGGTGCGTTTCATGCAGGGCGACGCAACGCTCAAGGACGACTGCGAGCGGCTGATCGACGAGGCCGTCGGCAGCTTCGGCCGGATCGACATCCTCGTCAACAACGCCGGTGGGTCGCACAACAACGCGCCGGTGGCAGAGCTCACCGACGAGGCGATGGAGTACGCGCTCACCGTCAATCTGTGGAGCACGCTGTGGTGCAGCCGCAAGGCGCTCGGCCACATGGTCCCGCAGCAATGGGGACGCATCATCAACATCTCGTCGCTCGAGGGCAAGGTCGGCAAGCCCGGCATCGCGACCTACGTCACCGCCAAGCACGCCGTGAACGGGCTCACCAAGGCGATGGCGCTCGAGGTCGGAACGCTCGGGGTCACCGTCAACGCGCTCTGCCCGGGCGCGATCGAGACCGACATGATGAAGGACGAGGGCACCAAAGCCGCCGAGTCGATGGGCATGGCCTACGAGGATCTCCTCAAGTGGTTCGCCCAGGAATCGGCGATCAAGCGTCTCAACGACGTGGAAGACGTGGCCATGGTGGCGTCGCTCCTCGTTTCGGAAGCGGGCGCCGGCATCACCGGGTCGCTGATCTCGATCGATGGCGGCTCGGCGCCGTACTGACAGGAGAACGAACATGGGAAAGCTCGAAGGCAAAGTCGCCTGCATCACGGGCGGCACGCGCTCGATCGGCCGCGGCATGGCCGATGCGTTCCTGCGAGAGGGCGCCAAAGTCGTCGTCAACGGTCGCAATGCCGATAAGGGCAAGCAGTGTCTGGCGGAGATGAACGGAGGCGACAACGCCGAGTTCTATGCCGGCGACGCCGCTGTGCAGGCCGACGTCGAAGGTCTGATCGACTTCACGATCGACCGCTACGGGCAGCTTGACATCTGCTGCCTCAACTCAGGTGGCGTGCTCGCCACCGCGCCGGTAGCGCAGATGACCGACGAGGAGTGGAAGCTCGAGATCGATTGGAACCTCAACCACGTGTTCTGGGGGATGCGTCGCGCGCTGCAGCACATGATCCCGCGCGACACCGGGCGCATCCTGGTGACGTCGTCAGTCGAAGGCAAGCTCGGCAAGCCGGGCATTCCCGGCTACGCGACGACGAAGCACGCCGTCAACGGGCTCGTCAAGGCTGCCTCGAAGGAAGTCGGCACGACCGGTATCACGATCAATTCGATCTTGCCCGGCCTGATCGAGACCGACATCGTACGCGAGACCGGGCCGGCGTCGGCGCAGATGATGGGACTCGGCTCGTACGAAGCGATGCTGGACCTGTTCGCGCAGGAGTCGGCGATCAAGCGCCTCAACACGGTCGAGCAGGTGGCCGCGGTGGCGGTGATGCTGGCATCCGACGGCGCTCGCAACATCACCGGGTGCATGTTCCCGGTCGACGGCGGCACCATGCCGTACTGACGAGCGCGCGATCTCGGCAACGCTCGGTGTCAGACACCCTTGCGGGTGTCTGACACCAGTCTTTCAAGCCAGTTGTGCAGGTTCTGGTTGCCGATCTCGTTGCGCCCGAACCGGAACACCTCGCCGGCGTCGGCCAGCACGTCGACCCGGCGGGTGACGCTCACCACAGTGAGGAAATCCTCCTCGTAGGTGACTTGCTCGTACTTGAGTCGTTTCGCTTCCGCCTCGGCGATCGCGGCGCCATCGACGAGCGGCTCGCGGAAGTACTGGTACTGGATGACCGTGCACTCCCCGACCGCCGGGCCCGGGAACAGCCGGCTCACCATCAGCCCGCTGGTCGGATGCCCGGAGATCGAGACGTTGGGGAAGATGTAGTGCACGAGCGAGAAGGCGGCGTACAAGTCGGGCCACTCCTCGGGCGGCACGTCGCGCAGCTCGAGGATCGGCTTGTTGGCGAAGCCGATCCTCACGTGTGGCCCGAACAGGTCGTACGTGTTGCGGTTGGTGATCGACTTCACACCGATCGAGTTCCGGTGCAGGTATCCGAGGTGGTAGCCGTCGAGATATCCGTCCGCGGTCGCCTTCCAGTTGCCGCTCGGCAACCTGGTCTCGACGTCGTAGCGGTGCAGCTTCTCGAGCTGCAGCATCTCGAGCGCCGAGGCCATGTCGCCGAGCCAGGAGTCGACGTCGAGCTCGGCGCCCACTGTCAAGGTCGCGAACACGGCACCGGCCCGTTCCGCGGTGGGGTACTCGATCAGCCCGTCGACCTCGAAGTCGGCGAAGGCTTCCTTGCCCGGCACACCGACCAGCCGGCCGCCGGCGTCGTACACCCAGGAGTGGTACGGGCACGTCATGCGGCGGGAATGGCCGAAGCAGGCGTCGACGACCGCCCGGCCGCGATGCCGGCATGCGTTCAGGAACGTCCGCGCGACTCCATCGTCGCCGCGCACGACGACGATCGGCCGGTCGGCGATGTCGAGCGTCGTGAAGTCACCGGCGTTGGGGATGTCAACCGACAGCGCGACCATCAGCGGGCTGCGGCGAAACGCGGCGTCGACCTCACGCGCGAAACGCTCGGGGTCGCGGTACTCGTCGGCGGGGACAGTGAACACCGATTCCGCCCAGTCGCCGCGCTCGGCGGCGACGTTGGCGAGCACCCGCCTGCCCAGGTCGGTCAACGACATAGCTCCCACGGGCTCCTCCTTTGGGTGTGCGAAGAACTGTAGTCGACGTCCAGTAAGTCAGCGAGGTCGAGCAGCTCGAGCGAGCTCGGCGAACGACTGATCACGGTCGACCCGCGGCTCGCCTGGCAGTCCGAGCACGCGCTCGCCGATGATGTTGCGCTGGATCTCGTCGGTGCCACCGGCGATGCGATAGCCGGGGGCACCGAGCACGTGTTCGTTCCACCCGTACGTGCCCCACTCGCCGGTATCCGCGGTCAACGACGGCCCCAGCAGTTGGCCCGCCACGTCACTGGTGTGTGCCATCGCGATCGTCCACATCAGCTTGGTGATCGAACCGGCGGGCCCGGACGAGCCGGTCGCCTTCGCCCGGGCGGCGGCGCCGGCGCGGACCCATTCCCGGACCTTCTTCATCTCGTAGGCACGGGCCAGACCCTGGCGGACGAACGGGTCGCCGGTACGGCCCAGATGGCGGGCGAGCATGACGAGCTCGTCGTACCCGCCGCCGCGGCGGCTCGACCCCGACGTCGCCCGCTCGTGGCCGAGCACAGTCAGGGCCACCCTCCATCCCTCACCCACGTTGCCGATTCGCAGCTCGTCGGCGACACGCACCCCGGACAGGAACACCTCGTTGAACGACGCCCCACCCGACATCTGCTTGATCGGACGAACCTCGACACCCTGCGCGTCGAGCGGCACGATGAACGCTGTCAAGCCTGCATGCTTGGGAAGCTCGGCATCGGTGCGGCAGATCGCGAAGCCGTACCCCGCGATGCGCGCTGTCGACGTCCAGACCTTCTGGCCGTCGAGCACCCACTCGTCGCCGTCGGGCACGGCGCGGCATGCCAGGCCGGCGAGATCGCTGCCCGCCCCCGGCTCGGAGAACAGCTGGCAGCACAGCTCGTCGAGCTGAAAGAACCGCCGGCACCACTGCTGGCGCTGGCCGGGCGTGCCGTGCTCGTCGATCGTCGGGGCCACGAGCTTGCTGGTCACGGAGATCACCTCGTGATCACGCGGCACGTCGAACTCGGATTCGACCTCCTTGTACGCGGCGTCGTGGGCGCGCGTGAGCCCCAGTCCCCCGAACTCGGCCGGCACCGCAATCGCCCCGAAACCCGCGGCGACCTTGCGCTGGTGCCACTCGCGGTAGCGAGCCAGCAGCTCCAGCTCTTCCTCGTCGGACGCGTCGTGGAACACGACCACCGAGAACTGTCCCTCGCCCCACCGCAACGGTGCCTCGGCGGTGCGACGCGGCGCCTGCGTACCGAGCCACGCACGCGCCCGCTCGCGGAACTCGTTGATCGTTTCTGTCGTCATGCAAGGGACTTCTCTGGCTGGGTTGCGGGCTGGGGTTTCTGGAGTGCAACACTAGTAACATCGACCGTCCGCCGTCGAAGGAGCATCCATGGACCTCGGCCTCACCGGCAAGCGCGCCATCATCACCGGCGCCAGCAAGGGCATCGGGCGCGCGATCGCCGAGACGCTGCTCGACGAGGGCGCGTCCGTCGCGATCTGCGCCAGGGATGCGGACGGCGTCGCCAACGCCGTCGAGCAGCTCACCGACCGCGGCACCGTCTGGGGCAAGGCGCTCGACGCCGGCGACAGCGGAGCGTTACGGGCATTCATCGCCGAGGCGATCGAGCAACTCGGCGGTCTCGACGTCTACGTCCACAACACCAGTGGCAAGCCCGGCAAGACGATGGAGGCGTGGCAGAAGAACATGGAGATCGACCTCATGTCGCTGGTCCATGCCGCCGATGCGGCGTCCGAAGCGCTGTCACAGAGCGGCGACGGCGTGCTGATCAGCATCGGGACGTCAGCGGTGGGCGAGCACTTCGCGAGCGGGTCCAACAGCTACACGGCGTTCAAGGCGGCCGTCACGAACTGGACGCTCGGGCAGGCGCAGGTCCTCGGGGCCAAGGGCATCCGCTGCAACGTCGTGTCGCCCGGTCCGATCTGGGTCGACGGCGGTGACTGGAACCGAGTCAAGGACGCTCGCCCCGAATTCTTCGAGGCGACCGAGAAGACGCACCCGATGGGCAAGCTGGGCGGGGTCCAAGACGTCGCCAACGCAGTCGTGTTCCTCGCCTCGCCGGCCGCCAAGCACATCAACGGCGCCAACCTCACAGTCGACGGCGGCTACATGAAACGCGTCGACTACTGACCATGGCCACAAGGATCGACGTCGTGCTGGTCGTCGGTGGCTTCTGGCACGACTTCGACTTCGCCCGACGCGAGCTGCTGGCGTTGTTGGCCGAGCATGACGACTTCAGGGTGCGCTGTCAGGCGCACTACGAGGACACGGCATGGCTCGAGCCCGGCGCCGTGCA
>DASQTR010000390.1:0-5109 GCA_035641795.1 Ilumatobacter sp. | reverse complement strand
GAACAGCAGCTCGAGCGAGGTCGCCGCCCGGTGCTCGTCGGTCGGGTCGCGGCCCGACATGACGCGCACGCTGTGCATGATCGGGCGTGTCACTCGGCGGCCACCCGCGCGTTGAAGTCGGCGATCATCTCGTCCCACACGCCGAGGTAGCGACGTAAGCCCCGCCAGAAGCTCTGCTGGCGGCGTTGCTCGAACAGCTCGAACGGCGTGCCCTGCTGCTCGACCCAGGTGTAGTAGCCGAGATTGAAGATCCGCCGACGATCGGCCTCGCGCAGTTCGATCATGTGCTCGGTGGAGACGTGGCCGAGGTGCCTGCCGTACGCCTCGGCGGCGTCGGTGTGGCTGTACTCGCCCCGGTACCGCTGGCTGATGGTCTTGGCGCGCTCGCTCGTGTACATCGCGCCGCCGTCGGTGGCGACGGTGATCAACGCGTCGTCGGGTCCGAGGTCGAGCAGCTTGGCCGTCTTGATCGCGGCGAGCAGGTTGCACGTCGAGGAGAACCCGAAGTGGGCGAGCGCAGCGATCGTTCCGGCGTCGGTGCCCTTGGCCTGCGCGAGGTACGCCCGGCCCTGCTCGGTGTTCCACAGCACGTCGAGCTCGTCGGTGGCGGCGTCGCTTATCGCGCAGACCACGTCGGTGTTCATCACGTTGTGGATCAACGGGATGTGCTTGTCGCCGATGCCCTGGATGTTGTGCTCACCGAACCCGTTCTCCAGCATCGTGGGGCACTCGAGCGCCTCCACCGCGACGATCTTGGCGCCGTACTCCTCCTTGAGCCGGTCGCCGGCGGCGATCGTGCCCGCAGAGCCGGTAGCCGACGCGAAGGCCGCCAAGCGCAGGTCGCGGCGGCTCACCCTGCGCACGTCTTCGAACACGCGCCCGAGCGCACGCCCCGTGACCTCGTAGTGGGCGAGGTGGTTGCCGAATTCGGAGAACTGGTTGAGGACGAAATTGCCCGGGTCGCGTGACAGCGCGTTGCAGGCGTCGTAGATCTCCTTCACGTTCGACTCGGTGCCGTACGTGCGGATGACGTCTTCCGCCGGGTTCTCGCACCAGCGCTCGAGCCAGTCGAACCGCTCTTGGCTCATGCCCTCGGGCAGGATCGCCACGCCACGGCTGGCCATGATGCGGCTGATGGCGATACCGCCCCGCGCGTAGTTGCCGGTCGAAGGCCAGATCGCGCGGTGTCGCGTGGGGTCGAACTGCCCGGTCACTACCCGGGGCGCGAGGCAGGCGTAAGCGGCGAGCACCTTGTGGGCGGTGACCATCGGGAAGCGGTCGCCGAACACGACGATGATCGGGCTCTCGACGCCGGTCAGTGGGTGCTCCAACACGACGTGCTGGGGAACGTCGACCCGCGCGCCGGCGAGGTCGTTGTACCAGTGCACCCGCCACAGGTTGCGGGCGTCGGCTCCTTGCGGATCGGCGTCGCCCACCTTGTCGGCGTACTCGAACGTCGACGGGTCGGCGAGCTCCGCGAAGGTCGGCAGTGTGATGCTCCGCTCGCGAAAGCGGGCGACGCTGTGTGCCAACGCGTCGGCGTCGACAACTCGATCGGCGAGACCGAATTGGTTCTCCAGCGCGACCCGGTGCGATTCGGTGAGCGTCACGTCCGACAGTGTGCACCACGAGGTGTCTGGCTCCCGAAGGGTGCCTGACACCGGGCGCTGAACTGCGCCAACGCTTGTTGTCAGACACCACGACGTGGTGTCAGCCACCCTCCACGTGCTACCCGAAGCGGCCTTCTGGCTCCATCGTCGTCGGGCCCACGTACGCATCGAGCCATGCGTTCATCGGTTCCGCGGCGCGCCAGACCTCTCGTAACTTGGCCGCCGCCTGTTTGGTGTGCAACCACTTCGGCGCGCCGAATTCGATCGACATGATCAGCCCCTTGCGGCGGAGCAGGTCGATGCGCGGATGGTCCTTGGGATAGCCCTTCGGTGCCGTCTTCAGCTCGTCGATAGCCCCGATCCGGTACCGCTTGGCGAGCCCTGCCACGATGCCGGCGATCTCCTCGCCGGTGTTCGTGGCGTCGACCGCATCGCGGAACCGCTCGAGCTGGTCGCGCATCATCGCGTAGTAGCCGGCCGCGGCCATGAGCCCCTCGCGGGAGACGTGGAAATAGAAGCCGGCGCCGCCCTCGCCCTCGCCGTACGCGCCCTGCTGCGTCTTGTACGGCGGCCGGTTCTTGGCGAAGCGCACGTCGTTGTAGGGCCGGAACAGGTGGAACGGACCGTACTCGGCGAGCTCGTCGCACAACGCCTGCACCGAGGCCTTCACCTCGTCGCGGTAGACCGCCTTGTTGGCCTCCCAGAACGCCTTCGAGTTGTCAGCCTCGAGCCGGGCGTAGAAGTCCAGCACCGCCGGCGGGACGCCCGTGAACGCCACTCCCGTGAACGCCACTCCCGTGAACGCCATGCGCGGGACTGTACCCAGATACGGCTGCCGGTGCAGCTGCCTGCACGGGGGGTTGCCCGAAAAGACCTTGGTCAGGTCCTGCTCTGAACGCATAGTGGAAGCAACGGCGTATCGACGCGGATTCGACGCCACGATCCGAACGGACACCCATGGCAGATGAGCCGACCCTGTACGAGCACGACGTCGACGTCTACGGATGGGTCGTCGAACTGCAGCGCCTGCTCGCAGACCGAGGCCATCCGAGCGCCGACCAGTCCGGTGAGTTTGGCGCTGCGACGAAGCTGGCGGTGACTGCATTCCAGCGCGCCAACGGCTGCGATGCCGACGGAATCGCGGGCAACCAGACGTGGGCTGCGCTGCGGGGCGGCAGTGCCGCGGAGGGGATCCGTAACGAGCCGTTCGGCGACACGCGAGCCCAGGACACCGGACTCGCCCGCGATTCGGCGGTCGACGAGTACGTCGACGACACGTACGGCGTCGTGTACTCGTCGATGACCGCCGCCGATCGCGCAGCGGCGTTGATCGTGGCCGCGAACGAGCAGTTGGAGGACTCTGGCGTGCCCGCGCTGAAACTGCCACCGACGTGGGGTGCGTCGGGCAACACATGGGCGACGTTCACGTTCCGCTCCTGGACGCTCGATCTCAACCCCGCCAACTTCGATCCGACCTACTACGACTTCCTCTCAGCCGACGACCAGAACGACGTTGCCAGCACCGTGTATCACGAGGCTCGCCATGCCGAGCAGTGGTTCCGCATGGCGCGCGAGCGTGCGGGACTCGGCGCGACGCAGGCGGACCTCGAGGCGCTCGGGCATCCCTCCGACGTCGCTCTGGCGGCGCTGGCCCATCCGATCCTGCAGTGCGATCGATCCCAATACGAGGCGGAGGAGTGGTACGAGAGCGTCTACGGCTCAGGTCGAACGCACCGCGACACGACGCTCACCGACCCGAGCGCGCCGTACGACGACTACAGGGGACTGCCCGAGGAACGCGACGCGTGGGGCGTCGGCAGCGAAGTGGAGCGCGAGTTCGACGAACGCCCGACCCCGTAAGCGTTCATGTCACCATCATCGCGTCCGCGGTGATCGGCGCGACACGAACGTCTCTCGACGGTATCCCGGTCACCATCACCGCCGTCGCCACCGCGTAGAGCACGAGTCCGAGCAACATCGTGCGGTCGAAGCCGAACGTCATCGACAGCATCGTGGTCATCGTCGAGCCGATCACGGAGAAGAAGCCGTTCACGGCCCAGCACCACGCAACGACGCGACCGGTATCGGCGCCGCTGATGCCGGCCAACTGGCGCGCCCTGTCGACGCCGGTCGGCAGGAACATGCCGAGCATCACACCGATGGGGAACAGCATTACGATAACGAGCGCGATCCGTCCCGGCTGGCTCCACGCAAGCACGCGCTCGGTCACCGCGTCGGAGATGAGCAGGTAGATCAGCGTGATCACCCACATCGCGGTGACAGTCATCAAGAGCCGGCGACGCACGTCGCCCTGCACCCAGGCCGACCACCGTGCCCCGAGTGCAGTGGCGATCAACAGCGTGAACAACGACACCGACAGCGAGAGCGTGGGGTAGCCGAGCAACAGCGAGAAACGCTGGATCATCGAGATCTCGACCACCATGAACCCCAAACCCAGCGCCGCGAAGTAGACGAGCAGCCGCCATCGCTGCGGCACCGGCGCCGGCCGCTCGAAACCGGATCTGCGGGTGGCAAGGAACGGCAGCGCCAGCAGGATGGCGGCGACGATCACCGCGACGACCAGCAGCATCAGCAGCAGTCGCTCCCCGATCGCGATCTCGCTGTCCTCCATGCCGCGGCTGAAGTTGGTGAGCACGTCAGCGAACGGCGTGAAGTGCCAGAAGAACGGTCGGTCGTCGCTGATCGAACTGATGTCGAACTCGTAGGCGTCGACGAGTTGTTCGACGGTCGCGTCGTCGCCGGCGATCAATGCCGCGGTGATCCCCTCCTGCGTGCCGAGCCCGCCCGGAAGATGCACTGCGCGAGCGCCAGGCACGTTGCCGATGGTGCCCACGACGCGCTCGACAGCAGCGCCGTCGAAGCGTGAGGGTGAGAGGACGATCGTCGAGACGCGCGAGATCTCCTCGGGTGCCTGCTCGACCACCAGCACGACGTGCTCGTCGAACGCAGCGAGCTGATCGCCGACCGCGTCGCGCGCGGTGACGAGGTAGCGCGCGGTGCGGGTGGGTCGTGTTTCGAAGTCGAAGTCACCGAACTGGGCGACCATCAAGCCGTTCGGAGTCAGATGGTCGAAAGCGGTCTCGATCATCTCGCGGGTGTAGAGATAGCTCTCCGACAGCACGAAGGCGCCCGACGTGGCGGCGTTGGAGGCGGCATACGAGTCGGGCGCCACGAACCAGATCAGGTCATAGTCGTCGGACGAGCGGGCGAGGAACGTGCGCCCGTCGCCTTGGACGTAGTTCACGTTGGGGAGGTTGGCGATGTTGCCGGAATACTCCGCGAAAGTGTCGGTCAACAGGTCGCGAGTGACCGGATTGAGCTCGACCGCGTCGACGTGGCCGACGCCGTAGGTCAGCGCCGCCTGGATCTCGTTGCCGCCCGCAGCGCCGATGATGAGCACCCGGTCGGGGGTCCGGCCGAGCGCCGCCCAGGGGATCTGACGATCGTCGGTGTCGAACCGAGCCGTCGTGGCGGGCGT